>NZ_WKCD01000028.1:0-39851 GCF_021606625.1 Pseudomonas sp. PA-4-8C | reverse complement strand
CTGATCACCCTGACCAACCGCCAGTACAACTCGATCCAGGGCATCGTCCACACGCTGCCGGTGCTGCCGCCGGCGCCGAACGACGCCAAGGCCTGGGTCGAAACCGCCGGGCGCCAGAACCTCAACCTGCTCGCCAGCAATTACGCGGTAACTGCCGCAGAAGAAACCCTTCGGCAGCGCAAGGCCGGCCACTTGCCGACCCTCGACGCGGTTGCGCAATACGAAAAAGGCGACAACGACGCCCTGGGCTTCAGCAACCCGAATCAGTTGCCTATCCCGTACGGCGGCGATGTGTCGCAACGCACCGTCGGCCTGCGCTTGAACATCCCGATCTACAGCGGCGGCCTCACCAGTTCGCAAGTGCGCGAATCCTATTCGCGCCTCGACCAGACCGAGCAGCAACGCGAGGGCCTGCGCCGCCAAGTAGTGGAAAACACCCGCAACCTGCACCGTGCAGTCAACACCGATGTGGAGCAGGTGCAGGCGCGTCGCCAGTCGATCATCTCCAACCAGAGCGCGGTGGAAGCCACGGAAATCGGCTATCAGGTGGGTACGCGCAACATCGTCGACGTGCTGGACTCACAGCGCCAGCTGTACGCGTCGGTGCGCAACTACAACAACAGCCGCTACGATTACATCCTCGACAACCTGCGCTTGAAGCAGGCGGCGGGCACGCTCAACCCAGGGGACTTGCAGGATCTGGCGCGCTATCTCAAGGCCGACTACAACCCGGACAAGGACTTCCTGCCGCCGGACCTGGCCAAAGCCGCTGCCGAACAGCTCAAGGCCCGCCCCGGCTATTAAGCGCACCGCCAATCCGATGTGGGAGCTGGCTTGCCTGCGATGCAGACACCTCGGTACATCAGGTACGCCGAGGTGATGCTATCGCAGGCAAGCCAGCTCCCACATTGGGTTGGTGTTGTCAGTGTTTGATCAGTCTGTCCAAGCCATCCAGTAAACGCTTTAACGCGCCCTGGTTGGCCTGCATCACCTTGAGCCCCGCCTGCGCCATCTTGCGTGCGTCCTGGGGCAACTCAAACAACTGTCGCACCGCTTCGGCCAGCCCATCGGCATCGTCCACCTCCCGCAAAGCCCCGGCGTCGCGCATCATCGCGGTGATGTCGAGGAAGTTGAAGACATGCGGGCCCATGATCACCGGTTTACCCAGCGCGGCCGGTTCCAGCGGGTTGTGCCCGCCGGTCGGCACCAGGCTGCCGCCGACGAATGCGCTGTCGGCCAGGGCGTAAAGAAACAGCAATTCGCCCATGGTGTCGCCAAGCAGCACCGAGGTTTGCTCGGTGACCGGCTCACCACTGGAGCGACGCACGGTGGCAAACCCTTGCTGCACACAGCGCTCAAACGTGGGGCCAAAGCGCTCCTGATGACGGGGCACCAGAATCAGCAGTGCATTGGGATAGTTCGCCAGCAACTGGCGATGAGCTGCCAGCACCACGTCGTCTTCACCTTCGTGGGTACTCGCGGCGATCCAGACCGGACGCTCGCTGGCGCCCCATTGTTCACGCAGGGCGGCGGCGCGGGCCGTCAACTGAGGGTCGATGCTCAGGTCGAACTTGATCGAGCCGGTCACTTCCACGGTTTCAGGGCGTGCGCCCAGGCTGCGGAAACGTTCGGCCTCGGTCTCGGTCTGTACGGCGAACAGGCTCATGTCTGCCAGCATCGGCGCCGTCAGCTTGGCAAATCGCGCGTACCCCTTGGCCGAGCGCGCCGACAACCGCGCATTGGCCAGCGCCACCGGGATACCGCGCTGGGCGCAGGCATGGATATGGTTGGGCCACAGCTCGGTTTCCATGATCACCGCCAGCGTGGGCTGCACGCGGTCGAGAAAACGCTTGGCGGCACAGGGCAAGTCGTACGGCAAATAGCAGTGCTGGATGCGTGGCTCATTGGCAAATAGTGCCTGGATACGCTCGGAACCGGTGGGCGTCATGCAGGTGACGGTGATCGGCAACTGTGGATAACGCGCCATCAACCCGCGAATCATCGGGGCCGCGGCAATGCTTTCGCCCACCGACACCGCGTGCACCCAGATTCCGCCGGGCCGCATCACCGGCAAGCCATAGGAAAACCGCTCGCCCACCCGCTTGGCATAGGCCGGCGCTTTGCGCGCACGCAACCACAAGCGTAAAGCCACCAACGGCAGCGCCAGGTAAAACACACAGCTGTAGAGAGTTCTATTCATGGCGGCGGAGTTTATCGGCTTTTTCAGTCGATCGCCTGCAAGCACTCGGCAAAACGTTTGGCCAGGAAGCGCGCGGCAGGCCCAAGGTGCTCGTCGCGGCGCCACACCAGTTCCACCACCAGGGCGGGCGGGGTCCATTCGCTGGTCAACTCGACCATCTGTTGCTGGTAGGTCGGGTATTGCACGATATGCCGAGGCAACCAGGCCCAGCCCAGGCCACTCATCAGCCATTCGGCCAATACGTAGAAGCTGTCGGCGCGCCACACCAGGGGGCTGGCCGCCTCGCTGCCGGGGTAGACGCTGGTCTGGGTCGACATCAGCAACTGCCGAAACTGGGCCAGGTGTTGGCACGTCACGTACTGCTCCTTGGCCAACGGGTGATTGACTCCGCACACCGTGACCATTTCCACACTGCCCACCACCCGTCGCTCCAGGGCTTCGGGAATCTGGTCGTGATAGAACAGCAGCCCCAGGTCCGCCTTGCGCTCCACCAGCTTGCGCGCCACATCGCCCTGGGCTGCGCTGGACAACTGCACCTCCAGCAGCGGGTAGTGCACGGCCAGCGCCTCCAGGCTGTCGAGCACAGGCTGGAACAACATCGCCTCATCCTGGGCCAGGCGCAGGCAGGCTTCCTCGCCGCGGGTCAACGATAAGGCCCGGCCCGTGAGGCGCTCACACTGGCGCAGCACCTCACGCGCTTCCTCCAGCAACACACTGCCGGCCTCGGTCAGGCGCGGTTGCCGGCCACTGCTACGTTCGAACAGCACAACGCCCAAGTCAGCCTCCAGCAGGGCAATGCCATTGCTGACCGCCGATTGCGCCTTTCGCTGCCCCCGGGCCACGGCAGAAAACGAAAGCTGCTCGGCGACGCTGACAAACAGGCGCATCTGCTCCAGATCCCATTGCACGCTCATGGCTGAACCCATCTCAATTCCAGATAGGTAATGACTTTACCCCATCTGACGAACCTCTAGAATGCCGACCTTATCAAATGCGCATCACCTCGAGGATTGCCCCATGAATGCCGCCTACTACTACTTGGCCATCGCCATCTGCTCGGAAGTGATCGCCACCGTTTCCATGAAAGCCATCAAAGGCTGGAGCACCCCTATTCCGTTGCTGCTGGTGATCGTCGGTTACGGCGTGGCGTTCTGGATGCTGACTCTGGTGGTGCGTACCGTGCCGGTCGGCGTGGCGTACGCGGTATGGGCCGGGATGGGCATCGTGATGGTCAGCATCGCGGCGCTGTTCATCTACGGGCAAAAGCTGGATGTGCCGGCGATGCTGGGGATGGGCCTGATTGTGCTGGGCGTGGTGGTGATTCAGCTGTTCTCGAAAACCGCCGGGCACTGACCGCCACTCAACAGCCTGTATACTGCGCCTCTTGTCTTGAACACTGAGGTCGCCGATGCCATCCGTTATTTCCACCGACGTTCTGATTGTCGGCGCCGGGGTTGCCGGCCTCTGGCTCAATGCGCGCCTGCGCAGCCAGGGGTTTTCCACGGTACTGGTGGAAAGCGCCACCCTGGGCGGCGGGCAAAGCCTGAAGTCCCAGGGCATCATTCACGGCGGTGCGAAATACGCCCTGCATGGCGCCCTCACCGGCGCCTCCGAAGCCATTGCCGATATGCCGCGCCGCTGGCGTGAAGCCCTGGCCGGCAACGGCGAACTGGACCTGTCCGGCGTGCGCGTGCTGTCCCAGGCGCATTACTTGTGGTCGCCCGGCACGATTGCCGGCAACCTCACCAGCTTTTTCGCCAGCAAGGCCGTGCGTGGCCGCGTCGATCAGGTCAAGGGCGACGAACTGCCCCTGGCGCTGCAGAACCCTCGCTTCAAAGGCAAGGTCTATCGCCTGGCCGAGCTGGTGGTGGACGTGCCCAGCCTGATCAACCGCCTGGCGCAATTGGCTGGCGACGGTCTGCTCGCCGGTCAGCACATCGAACCGTTGCTGGACGGTGACACCCTGGTGGGCTTGAAAGTCGATGGCCGTGAGATCCGCGCCCAGCGCATCGTCTTGAGCGCTGGCGGCGGCACGGCGGATGTGCTCGCAGCCCTGGGCCATAGCCAGCCGGCCATGCAAAAACGCCCGCTGCACATGATCATTGCCAAAGGCCCTGGCCTCAAGCCGCTGTACGCCCATTGCCTGGGCGGCGGCACCAAGCCACGGATCACCGTGACCACCCACCCGGCCGCCGACGGCAACTGGGTGTGGTACATGGGCGGCGATATCGCCGAGGCTGACGGCGTGGCGCGTACGCCTGAACAACAGATCGCCACCGCGCAGAAAGAGCTGGCGCAACTGCTGCCCTGGATCGACATGAGCCAGACCCAGTGGGCCACCCTGCGGGTGGATCGCGCCGAGCCGCTGCAATCGGGGCTGAGCCGTCCCGACAACGCCTTCCTTGCCGAAGACGGCCGCTTGCTGGTCGGCTGGCCAACCAAACTGGCGCTGGCGCCGGACTTCGCCGACCGCGTACTCCAAGCCCTGGAGCGCGATGGCATCCAGCCAAGCGCCAGCGCCGCCATGCCCGAGTTGCCAAAACCGGCAATCGGCCAACCCGCCTGGGAGCAACTGTTGCCATGAGCCTGCCAACCCTGCACGACCTGTATCGCCCGCTGGGCAGCACCGGCATGCTGGTGTCGCCCCTGGGCCTGGGCACCGTCAAGTTGGGCCGCGACCAAGGGGTGAAATACCCCAACGGCTTTCAGATCCCTGGCGACGACGAGGCCCGCATGCTGTTGCGCCAGGCCCGCGAGCTGGGCATCAACCTGATCGACACCGCGCCGGCCTATGGCATGAGCGAAGAGCGGCTGGGGCCGCTGCTGCGTGACCAGCGCAAGGACTGGGTCATCGTCAGCAAGGTTGGCGAAGAGTTTGCCAATGGCGTGTCCCATCACGATTTCAGCGCGGCCCATACGCGAATGTCGATCGAACGCAGCCTGAAACGACTTGAAACTGATTTTATCGACCTGGTGCTGGTGCACTCGGACGGCAACGACTTGCATATCCTCAACGATTGCGAGGTTTACCAGACCCTGGCGCAGTTGAAGAAAGACGGCAAGATCCGCGGTTTCGGCTTCTCCGGCAAAACCGTCGAGGGCGGCGTGAAAGCGCTGGAACAGGGCGATTGCGCGATGGTCACCTACAACCTCAACGAACAGGCCGAGAAGGCCGTGATCGACTATGCCGCCGCCCACGGCAAGGGCATCCTGGTGAAAAAGGCCCTGGCCAGCGGCCACGTGTGCCTGGAACCGGGAATGGATCCAATTCAGGCCAGTTTCACCTTGTTGTTTGCGCAAACGGGCGTCGCCAGTGCTATTGTCGGGACCATTAACCCGCTGCACCTGGCCCATAACGTAGCAACTGCTGCCCGGGTCATTCGTCAACTCTGATGCCGCCCACGCGGCCGACCCCCGTCGCAAGAAGGAGCCGACATGCCGCGTACGCTCATAAGAAAGAACCCCAGCAACTTCAAGACACTGCCGCTGCACGTCGAAGCCACCCCCGAAGGCCTGAGCTACCAGAGCGTCGGCATGCCGCTCAACTTCGCCCAGACCCTGCAACGGCGCAAGCCGGTCGAGGTGCCAGATGCCGAACGCTTCGCCCTGGAACTGGCGAACCTCGGCGTCTCGGTGCGCCTGACCCTGCATTGGCAAAACAAGGACTACTGGGTGTTGGTGCGCCAACGCCGCCAGGACCGTGGCGACGTGGTGCTCAAGCTGATCTCCGGCTACGTCCCGGCCCATGAACTGAACCTGCCACTGCATACCGCCATCCAGGAAATCGCCGAGGAGTGCCTGCTCGAAACCCCCGAAGGCTGGCTGGGCGGGCGCTTCAACGACACTTGGCTGCCGGCGCCCTACTCCGCTGCCCTGCATTACCGCGAGGCCCTGCCGTTTCGTCTCAGCCCGCTGTCCGGCGCCGCGCGCCCGGTGCGCTGCGCCACCATGCAACTGATCGAGCGCCCACGGGCCTACGTGCACTTGCCGACCGCCTCGCTGCAATTGATTTATGACCTGCGCCTGGAAGTGCCGAAGGAAGCCAAGTCCCTCAGTTTGTTTCATGTGGATGAGCGTTTGGAGGGTGACCAGTTGGTGGCGCGCCTGGATCGCCAGCGTCCGGACTTGTACTTGATGCCGCTCAAAGACGGCGAGCCACTGGCAGAGTTGTATACCGTCAAGAAGGATCAGCTGTACCCAGCCAGCACACGCGGCCTGTACCTGGCGGAAAGTTTTGCCCAGCAAGAGGGCTGGCTGGTGCGCGATGAGCGGATTCGCTGGAAGGACTGGCTCAGGCAGCAGGGCCTGGCAGAGCCGGAAAAGGACTCAAAACTCAAGCGCTTGACCGGCAAGGCGCGGCAGATGCTGCGCAAGATCGTGCCGAAGAAAAGCTAGGGGCGAGCAGGCTCGCCCCACGGGGTATCACTCGTTGTTGCGGATCTTCTCGACAATCGCGGTGGTCGAGCTGTTTTCAACCAGCCCCAGCACTTTGACCGTGCCACCGTAGGCGCTGACGATGTCCGCACCCACCACCTGGTCGACACTGTAGTCACCGCCCTTGACCAACACGTCGGGCTTGACCTGGGCCAGCAGGTTTTCCGGGGTGCCTTCGGAAAAGCTGATCACCCAGTCCACCGCGCCCAGACCCGCAAGTACCGCCATGCGCCGGTCAACGCTGTTGATCGGACGGCCAGGGCCTTTCAAGCGGCTGACCGAAGCGTCATCGTTGACCGCAACGATCAGGCGGTCACCTTGAGCGCTTGCCTGTTCCAGATACGTCACGTGCCCGGCGTGCAGGATGTCAAAACAGCCGTTGGTGAACACAATGCTTTCGTTGTGGGCGCGGGCATCGTCAATCGCCAGCAGCAATTGCTCCAGGCCCAGCACACCGCGCTCCGAGCCTTCGGAACGCTGGATGGCGCGGCGCAATTCCGGTGCGCTGATGGCGGCAGTACCCAGCTTGCCTACCACAATGCCCGCCGCCAGGTTGGCCAGGGCCACGGCATGGGGCAGCTCCTCACCGGCGGCAATGGAGGCTGCCAGGGTAGAAATCACCGTGTCACCGGCGCCGGTGACGTCAAACACTTCACGGGCACGCGCCGGCAGGTGCATGGCCGGGTGGCCCGGACGCAACAGGGTCATGCCGTGCTCGCCACGGGTCACCAGCAAGGCGCCCAAGTCGAGATCGGCCATCAGCGCCGCGCCCTTGCTCACCAGCTCGTGCTCATCGGCACACCCGCCGACGATGGTCTCGAACTCGCTGAGGTTTGGCGTGAGCAGGCTGGCGCCTCGGTAGACCGAGAAGTCCTTGCCCTTGGGATCGGCGAGCACCGGAATGTTGCGGGCCTTGGCGGCCTGGATCAACACCTGGTGATTCTGCAAGGCGCCTTTGCCGTAGTCGGACAACACCAGCACCTTGATACCGTCGAGCAGCGCGTCGACCTGGTCGCCAAGGGCCAGGGCGTCGGTGGCGAAGGGTTCTTCAAAATCGATACGCAGCAACTGCTGGTGACGGCTCATGACCCGCAGCTTGACGATCGTTGGCTGATGGGCGATGCGCTGGAACAGCGCACGCACACCGGCACCCTGCAGGCTGTTGGCCAGACTTTCGGCCGCTTCGTCGTCGCCGGTCACCCCTACCAGGGAAGCCGGGGCGCCGAGCGCGGCAATATTGAGCGCGACGTTGGCAGCGCCACCTGGGCGGTCTTCGATTTGCTCGACCTTGACGACCGGCACCGGCGCCTCAGGGGAAATCCGTGAGGTACCACCATGCCAGTAACGGTCGAGCATGACATCGCCGACCACCAAGACAGCGGCTTGATTGAATCGCGGCATGGACAACTTCATGGAGCAACCCACATACAAAATGAACAGGGGCGCGATATTAGCACAGGGTTTGCGATGGCTTGCGACCACCGCAGGGCAAATGTGGGAGGGGATTTGCTCTCTGTAGGAGCGAGCAAGCTCGCTCCTACATTTCATTTACCCCGTGATGCCGGGTGGATCAGGTGATATCCGCCTGCACCGGTGCATCCAGGCCCATGGCATGCAGGCGGGCGTAGTAACCGTTCTGCGCCAACAACTCGCCGTGGGTACCACGCTCGACAATCCGCCCGTCGTCCATCACCAGAATCAGGTCAGCCTTCTCGATGGTGGACAGGCGGTGTGCGATCACCAGAGTCGTGCGGCCTTGCATGACCTTATCGAGTGCCGCCTGGATATGCCGCTCGGACTCGGTATCGAGGGCCGAGGTGGCCTCGTCGAGGATCAGCAATGGCGCATTCTTGAGCAACGCACGGGCAATCGCCAAGCGCTGACGCTGGCCACCGGACAACAACACACCGTTCTCGCCCACCTGAGTATCAAAGCCCTTGGGCAATTGATCGATGAAGTCCTTGGCATTGGCATCCGCCGCCGCCGCTTCAACGTCGGCACGAGGCGCACCGGCCAGGTCGCCGTAGGCGATGTTGTTGGTCACGGTATCGCTGAACAGAGTGACATGCTGGGTAACCTGGGCAATGTGCTTACGCAGGTTGAGCAGCTTGTAGTCCTCGATCTCGATGCCATCGAGCAGGATCTCACCACTTTCATGGTGGTAGAAACGCGGGATCAGGCTGGCCAGGGTCGACTTGCCACTGCCCGAACGCCCCACCAGCGCAATCATCTGCCCAGGCTCGGCAGTAAAGCTGATGTCCTTGAGCACATGGCGATCGGTACCAGGGTAGGTGAAGTTCAGGTGACGCACTTCCAGGCGACCGCTGACCTTGTCACGTTCAACAGTGCCGTGGTCGACCTCAACGTCTTCGTCCAACTGCTCGAAGATGCTTTCGGCGCCCGCCACACCTTTCTGGATGGTCGAGCTGACCTCCGAGAGTTGACGAATTGGCTTAGGCAACAAGCCGGCCAGGGTGATGTAGGCCACCATGTCGCCCGCCGAGGCGTCGCCACGCAGGTACAGCACCAGGAACATCAGCACGGCCATGGCGGAGTAGATCACCAATTGCAGCGCCGGGGTGTAGATCGCCCCGGTGCGGGTCATGCGCAGTTGCTTGTTGGTGTTGCTCTGGCTGGCCTTGAAAAAGCGCTTCTGTTCGTAGACTTCGCCGCCGAAGCTGCGCACCACGCGGTAGCCCTGGATGGTCTCCGAGGCCACGTGGGTCACGTCGCCCATGGCCACCTGGATCTTCTTGCTCTGCTTGCGGAATTTCTTGCTGGCGGTACTGACCATCACAGCAATCAACGGCAGGATCGCGATCATCACCAACGTGAGGCGCCAGTTCATGAACAGCAAGGAGGCGAACAGGAAGATCACCGTCATGCCTTCGCGGATCACCACCTTGATGGCATCGGTCGCGGCCCCCGTGACCATAGTCACGTTGAAGGTGATGCGGGAAATCAGATGCCCGGAGTTGTGGTTATCGAAGTAGCGGTTGGGCAGCGTCAGCAGGTTGTTAAACAACTGCACCCGCAAGTCGTGGACCAGGCCCAGGGAGACCTTGGCCAACAGGTAGTTGCCCAAAAACGAACCCAGGCCCTGCCAGGCCGCGATCAGGATGATCAGCAACGGCACCGCCTGCAGCAATTGCAGGTCGCGCAAAAAGGGCACGGTCGGGAACAGCACAGCTTCCGGATTGGAGAGACCATCAACAAAGTACTTGAGGATGTAACCCAGCATCGGTTGGGTCGACGCGAAAATCAGAAATCCAAGGATACTCAACGCAAACAAGCCCATATAGGGCTTAACGTAACTGAGCAGGCGGAAGTATATTTTCAAGCTCGAAGGGCTTGCGCTCGGACTGGAGTCGGTCATATCACGCGGCGTTTTGAAAAAGGAGGCTGACTTTAGCACAGCTTCTCTGTTGTACTTGCACCCGGCGTAAGCCGCGGCCCGGTTGGATCCTACCGGCGACATTACTTAGCCACTAGCTTAAGATGGTCGGCTTTCTCTTTCTGGAATGGCTTTACTGTATGCACTCCAAGCGCCTTACCTATGGCTCAAATCGCGTTTTCGACTTCCTGGTCCTATGGATTTTGCCTGTTGGCTTGCTGCTGCTCCTGAGTGCACTGTTCTTTGTCGGCAATCGCAATGTACTGCACCGCATTGTCTACATCCTGTTCAGCGTACCGACCTTGTTTCTGTTGTGCATGCGCCCTCGGGAGTTCAAGGACCTGCTGCGCGAGCCCCTGGCGATCGCGTTCCTGGCGTTCTCCGCCTGGGCGTTGACCAGTCTGCTCTGGAGCCCCGCGCCCAGTTCCGATACCGACCTGTTCAAGCGACCGCTGAATACCTTCATGCTGTTTGGTGGCTGCGGGCTGTTGCTGCATTACCGCAACGAATTGTTCAAACCGATCTTCTTCAGCGCTGCGGTGATTGCGCTGGTGGTGAGCCTGGGTAATCTGGTGGCGTTCGCCAAGGGCTATTCGCCCGGTTTGCGCATGATCGGCGGCCTGGGCGCGCTTGATAACCCGCTGTTGAGCTCGCATCTTTTTGGGTTCTTCACCGTGTACTGGCTGTACGTCTGCATGACCACCCAACGCATGAAGGTGTTGTGGTTCAGCGTACCGGCCCTGACGATCATGACCATGGCCGTACTGGCGACCGGCTCACGCACGCCACTGGTGGCGCTGACGCTGGCCATACTTTGGATGAGCTTTGTAAGCCGAAATCGTCGTTCGGCATTGCTGATCAGTGGAATGATCCTAGGCGCAGTCGCACTACTCCTGTTTTACCCTGAGTTAATCACCGAGCGAGGCACCTCATTCCGTCTCGAGCTGTGGAGTATTTCACTGCAGCTTATCGCCGAGCATCCCTGGATCGGACATAGCTACGATTCCGAGCTTTACCTGACCCTAGCGGAAGGTTATCAACTGCGCGAGCCCCACAGCTTTGCCCTCGGCGTGCTCTATTACGTCGGCATCATTGGTTTTATCCCCTGGGCCTTCATGCTCGGCTGGGGCCTATACAAAGGTTTGAAGGAGCGCGCCCAGCCGCTGTTCATCCTGGCATCGTCCCTGCTGGCCTATGGCATCGGAGCAGGCCTGACCGAAGGCGGAGGGATCCTGTCACGGCCCAAGGAACATTGGTTCCTGCTGTGGATTCCCCTGGCAATTATCACTGGCCTGAGCCTCGCCCAACGCCACCGCAGCCTGTTGCGCATGAAGGCGCAGAACCTCAAGCCCGCCGCGTTTGAACAGCTGTGCAGTAATGCCCATGTGATTGAAGCCGATGGCCTGGGGCCCAAAGTCCTGCGTCTGGAAGACGGCAGCTTCCTCAAGCTGTTCCGCCCACGCCGCTGGTACACCTCCGGCAGTTTCAACCCGTACTCCGAGCGTTTTGCCAGCAACAGCGAGCAACTGCGTACCCTGGGCATTCCTACGCCGCACATCCTCGGGCTCTACCGCCTGAACGACGCCAGCAGCGCAGTGCGCTACACGCCGTTGCCCGGCCTGACGTTGCGCCAAGCGTTGCAAAGCCTGGACAGCAGCCTGCGTGAGTCACTGGTGGAGCGCTTTGGCCGGTTCATGGCGCAACTGCACGAGCGCGGCGTGTACTTCCGTTCGCTGCACTTGGGTAACGTGTTGTTGATGGACGATGGTGAATTCGCCCTGATCGACGTGGCCGACCTGCGTATCTACCCGTCTTCACTGCGTTACGCATTGCGCCAACGTAACCTGCGCCACATGCAGCGTTATCCCCAGGACCGCAACTGGCTGTTCGAAACGCACTTCGAACAACTGGTCAAAGGTTACGCCTCGGTGGCAAGCCCAGCCGCCACGGCGAAAATCCGCGAACAGGTCCAGAGCCTGTAAACCCCCTCTGTAGGAGCGAGCTTGCTCGCGAAAAACTCACCGGCACCGCGTTTATTCAGGAAGCACGCGTTATCGTTGACGTTCTTCGCGAGCAAGCTCGCTCCTACAGGGTGCGGTGGCGGTTCAGTTTTTGAGCGGTGCCAGATACAACCGCACCAGCCCCCGCAAGGTCTTGCGCCCCCAGAACTTCAAAGGGATCTGCTTGAGAATCTCCCGCGCCAACGGGCGGTCGCGGTCGGCGGTCTTGAGGAACATCGAGTTCAGGAAGTTGTAGCGAACCGCGTCATAGGCCGGGTGCTCGCTGAACTTCGCGTAGGTCTTGAGGATGTTCTGGATCATGTAGCGGTGGTTCTTGTACGTGTTGTTAGCGTGCTGGCGATACTTGGCCATCACCACGTCAAGGGCGTCGATGGTATAGCCCGCCGCCGTGATCTTCAGTTGGATCAGCAAGTCTTCCAGGGGAATCTGTGGGTCGAAACCACCGACCTCCTCCAGCACTTCGCGACGTATCAGCATGGTCGGCGCCGGTGGAAACGGCTTGCGGTCCAGGAACAGGTCGTCGAAATCCAGACGGCGAAATGGCACGTCGCGACGTTGTTTCTTTTCTGGATGCAGGTTGCCGTCCCCGTCGATCAGCTCGATATTGCCAGCACACATGCCCACCTTCGGCTTGCCGTCCATATACGCCACCTGGGTGGCGATGCGGTCCGGCAACATGATGTCATCCGAGCCGAACGGTGCAATCAGGCTGCCCTTGGCGCGAGCAATCGCACCGTTCAAGGTAGCGCTGAGCCCTTGGTTCTGCTGCACCTGAAAATCAAAGCCGTGCTCGGCCTGCAAGCGCTGGATACGTTCGACGCTGTCATCCCTGGAGCCGTCGTCGACCACCAACAGCTCGATATTGGGGTAGGTCTGCCCCAGCACGCTAAGAATGCTTTGCTCGATGTACTGGCCATGGTTGTAGGAAGCGATGATCACCGAGACCAGGGGTTGTGGCTGATTCATGCTCTACCTACTTCACGCAAACCGGTTTCAATCAGGGTCAGGTACTTGTGCTTGAACTCGTCGAGGGTGTGGTTGGCCTCCAGATAGCGGAACACCTCTTCACCCTTGGCACGTAATTGTTCATCGCTCAAGGCCAGGTAAGTGTCCAGGGCCGCAGCCAGTTGTTCGACGTTGCCCGGGTCGTGGGACAAGCCGCCCGCGCCCTGCACCAGCGGCAGCATCGCCGGGCCGTTGGAGGCAATCACTGGCAGATGGCCGCTCATGCCTTCCAGCAAGGCCAGGCCCAGGCCTTCGAACAGCGACGGCATGGTCCAGATATCGAAGCCGCGCACGTACTTCATGCCGTCTTCGCGAAAGCCCAGCAAGTGCGCACGGCCGGTCAGGCCCAGGCGCTCGATGTCGGCACGCAGGTCGGCTTCGGCACGGCCAGAACCAATAATCCCAACCTGCGCCTCAGGGTATTTGTCCTTGAGCGTGGCGAAGGCTTGCAGCAGATGGGTATGGCCTTTGATCGGTACCAGGCGCCCCAGGGCGCCGACCATCCGCGCATCCATGGGCAGGCCCAGGGCCTTGCGCGCGTCCTCCCGGGACAACTGCAAAGCCTCTGCCTGGGGAATGTCGATAGCGTTGGTGACGTAGGTGGTGTTCTCACGGGTGAACCCGCAGTTGAGGTCTACCAGGTAGTCCTTGACCGCTTCGGACACACCGACAAAGCGCCACGCCGGGCTGACCCAGCGTTGGGTCTGACGCCGACGGTAACCACGGGCGTACTCGCCAAAGCCGTGGGAGATGCCGATGCACAGGGGGATCTTCAACCAGCGGTTGAGTGACAGCATCATGTTCACCGACTTGAAGCGGTTACAGATGACCACGTCGAACTTCTGCTCGCGGCAGTATTTGTAGATCTGCCACATGGCGCCAAAGCGAATGCCCTTGAGGGACTTCTCTGGCAGCTCGAAATAGTGGGAGTGTTCGGCCACGCTCAGGGGCTGGCCAGGCAGCGGGCGCCCGCTGAGAAATCCGGAGGTCACCTCAAAGCGCTCAGCCGGCAGGGATTTGACGATTTGCTCACCCAAGTCGGCGAAGTCATGGGTCTTGACGTTGTAGTCCGGCTGTAACTGCAAAACCTTGAAACGAGGCTTCATAACTCTCCATGCAGCGATCTGGCTACGGGCGCGCAGCCCGGTAAAAAGGGCGACAGGCGCATACCGGCCTGCCTTCAATCGGCTCTCAGTCCTGCTTCAGGACCCACAACAGCTCGTGACGGCGCACGGCCTTGCGAAAGAATTCGTTCTCGCCATAGGGCGACGGCCTACGGCCCGCCAGCAGTTGCTGCAACCACCTACGCACTCGACGCTTGAACGGCGCTGACGGCTGCAGGTCGTGCATCATGCCCAGGGCCATGGCCTTGTCCTGCTGCTGGCTCAAGGCGAGGGCGAAACTGAACGGCACCAGCTCCACAGCACTATCGAAACGCGGCGGCAACGCCACGCCAGCGCCGGAATCGCCCATGGGCCAACGGTCGTTATCATGCAGGTGATTGGCGTAGCCGAGCAATGTGTCGGGCTGCCACGCCAGGCCCTGCAAGGCTTCCAACACTGCCGCATGGGCGCAGATATGGTCGGCGTGGGGGTCCAGCAACGGCGTGGGCAACACGATGACCTGGGGCCGCGCCTTGAGCAGCAGCGCCCGCAGGTCGGCGATCAGGTTATGCCAGGTCGGCGCGCCATCAGCATCGCCAGGCAGGGCAAAACCATTGAACTGGCGAAACAGCCGCGTATCGGCCAAATCCGCTTCGCGGGAGGCTTGCGGCTGATCCGGCGCGGCTTGCATGGCTTGCAACTGCATGCAGAAGTAGCCCAACTGCACGCACTGCGCCTCGGGTACGCCCGCCCAGCGCGGCACCGCGACGCTGTCCCAGGCCCGCAAACGGCCCTTGAGGCGCGCAGCTTCAGCCTTGGGCAAGCCCATATGCTGATAATGCTCGGCCTCGATTTCACCGGCCGTCAGCGTGACGATCCAACTTTCAGTCGCCTGGCTGTAAAGGCTGAACGCAGCCAGTTCGGCATCGTCGGCATGGGGCGCGATCACCATCACACGTTGCTGGCGATAGTCCGGCTGGCGAAAGCGCCACAGCGTCGGCTGGCCCTTGATCCGGCAAAAACGCCCGCGCAATTTGAGCTTGCCCGCGGCCAAGGCTTCGGCGGCGCCGGTCAGGTTCAGATAACGCCGCCCAGCGACGCCGCGCTCGAAGGCTTGCCGGTCCGGGCTTGCCAGGCCCAACAGGTCCACCGCAGGGTCGAAGAAACGCCCCAGCCAGGTACTTTTCAACTCAACGCCGACGATCAGGGTTTCATCCGCCGCCAACGGCGCATCCAGCAGCAGCCGGCCCGCCTCCAGGTGCAAGCCGGGCTGTTCGCTGCCGGCCGGGAAGGCATACTCATAGCTGTCTTTGGGCGAGTAAAACAGGTGATCGGCAAACCAGGCTTCATGGGCGGCCCACAGCAGCACCGCAAGGATCAGCGGCAACCACCAGGCCACCAGTACGCCGGTGGCGACCAACACCAGCACGCCGATCAATAGCGCAATACGCTTGTTACGCCGATGGCGCTTGAGCAGTTGCTGTTTACGGCTCATACACTGAACACCGGCACCGGGTTGCACCAGCGCTCCTTGTATTCACGGTCGGAACGCCCGAAGGAAAAGCGCAGTGACTTGTTCGCCGCCCGCGCCTGTTCCCAGGCACTTTGGGTATTGAGAAAGCTCAGCACGCTGCCGGGGCTGAATGCACGGGTTTCAGGGTCCACGCCGCCGTTGACATACTCGGCGCTGAACCACTCGTTGGACTGCACCTGATACACCAATTGCACCGCAATCGGCGCGTCGTTCAGAAACAGCACCGAGCCGAACAAAAACTCCTTGAGCAACTCCAGCACCTCGGCCAGACGCGCCGCGCCGGCCGCCGGGAAGCCCCAACGGCGCTGGAACAGATCGCAATAAATCGCCGCCAGCTCTACGCTCGAGAACTCACTGACCGCCCGTACCACGCCGCCCGCCTCCTCCAACAGGCGCAGTTCACGCCGCTGGTTGTAGCGAAACTTCTTTGACAGGTCTTCGGGCGTACGCGCCATGGCCAACTGCTCGGCCTGGGGCTTGAGGGTGCTTACGCGCCCCTCGTTCAGCGCCGAGAGGTAGCGCGCACGATGCCGCAACGGCACCTGCGCATTGGCGGCAATCGGCAGGATGATCTCGGCGTTGCCCAGGTCAAACAGGCCTTTCTTGCCGCTGCGCTTGAGCACGTCCTTGGACAGCGCCAGGTCGCGTCCCCAGGTGGCAATTGCCCCCTTGAGTTCACCACCTTGTTCCCAGCCCAGGTAGCGCACGGGTATCTGCGCCAGGCCGGCCAGGCGTTCGATCACCTGGGGATGGGTCGCCACGCTGCCGCCGTAACGCTGCCAAGCCTGGGCGTAAACCTCGGCCTCGACAGGCGCCCAGCCACGTTCACGCCAGCCCTGGAAGCGGTTCAGCATTTAAACCACGGCGTCATAAGGGTCTACGCCGTCCTTGACCACGAGGATGTCTTCCATGATCAGGTACTGCAGGTCCGAACCGAAGAACATGTTCAGCGCGTCGGTCGGCGAGCAGATCATCGCTTCGCCACGACGGTTGAGCGAGGTGTTCAGGGACACGCCGTTGCCGGTCAGCACTTCCAGCTCTTTCATCATGTCGTAGTAGCGCGGGTTGTATTCACGCTTGAGCACCTGGGCGCGGGAGGTGCCATCTTCATGGACTACTTCCGGCACACGGGTCTTCCATTCTTCCGACACTTCAAAGGTGAAGGTCATGAACGGCGCCGGGTGATCGACCTTGATCATCTGCGGGGCCACGGTGTCGAGCATCGACGGGCAGAAAGGCCTCCAACGCTCGCGGAACTTGATCTGGTGGTTGATGCGATCCGCCACGCCGGTCGCACTTGGGCAACCAATGATCGAACGACCGCCCAACGCACGCGGGCCAAACTCCATGCGGCCCTGGAACCAGGCCACCGGGTTGCCGTCGACCATGATCTTGGCAATGCGCTTAGGCATGTTCTCGATCTTGCGCCAGTTCGGCTTGCTCTCGTGCTTGGCGCACGCGGCAATCACGTCTTCGTTGCTGTAGGACGGGCCGAGGTAGACGTGCTCCATCTTCTCAACCGGTACGCCACGAGCGTGGGACACATAGGCAGCCGCGCCAACAGCGGTACCGGCATCGCCGGAGGCCGGTTGCACGAACAGTTCTTTGACGTCGTCACGGGCAATGATTTTCTGGTTCAGCTTGACGTTCAGCGCACAGCCGCCAGCGAAGGCGAGCTTGCCGGTGTCCTTGAGAATGTCGCCCAGGTAATGGTCGATCATCTGCAAGGCCAGTTTCTCGAACAGCGCCTGCATGCTGGCCGCGTAGTGGATATACGGCTCGTCGGCGATGTCGCCTTCGCGCTTGGGGCCCAGCCACTCGATCAGTTTTGGCGAGAAGTAGAAACCCTTGCCCTTCTCTTTGTAGCGGCGCAGGCCGATGACGTTGGCGTAGTCGGTGTTGATCACCAGCTCGCCGTTTTCAAAGGAGGCCAGGCGCGAGAAGTCGTATTTGCTGGCATCGCCGTACGGCGCCATGCCCATGACCTTGAACTCACCGTCGAGCATCTCGAAACCGAGGAACTCGGTGATTGCGCCGTACAGGCCGCCGAGGGAGTCCGGATCGTAGAATTCCTTGATCTTGTGGATCTTGCCGTTTTCGCCGTAGCCAAAGAAGGTAGTGGCGTACTCGCCCTTGCCGTCAATGCCCAGGATCGCGGTTTTTTCCTGGAAGCCCGAGCAGTGGTAGGCGCTGGAGGCGTGAGCCAGGTGGTGTTCCACCGGTTCGATCTTGATTTTCTTCGGATCGAAGCCCAGTTGCTCCAGGCACCAGACGATCTTGTTGCGATAGCGCTTGTAGCGACGGTTGCCCATCAGGATCGCGTCGAGGGCGCGGTCCGGGGCGTACCAGTAACGCTTGGCGTAGTGCCAGCGCGCCTCGCCGAACAGGCTGATCGGGGCGAACGGGATCGCCACTACGTCAACGTCCGAAGGCTTGATGCCGGCCTGTTCCAGGCAGAACTTCGCCGACTCGTAGGGCATGCGGTTCTTTGCATGTTTGTCGCGTACGAAGCGCTCTTCTTCGGCGGCCGCAATCAGCTTGCCGTCGATATACAGGGCTGCGGAAGGATCATGGCTAAGGGCGCCGGACAGGCCAAGAATCGTCAATGCCACTGGGGTCTAGCCTCTTTTAGTCTGCATGCAGGCGCATCGCGCCTGAAAAAAGTGTGTTTCCCGCCGGGGCGGGAAACAGCTAAAGGGCGGGATTATAGCTTAAAAGCGGTAGGAAGCTGTTAGCGCAGCTCGATGCTGCCGTCCGCGCTTTGGCGGTAGATCGTGTAGGGCAGCACGAGCGTGTCCAGGACAGCAGAGACGGGCACATCAAGAATGACCCAGGGAATACCATTCAACGAGAGATCACTGGCAGAGTTCGGCGGCCCATGCAAGACACACAAGTCATAAACCACGCCGCTATAAACACGCGGAACAGAGTTGCAGTAGGTATTCTTCCTCTTGAGGTCCAGAACAGTGACGTCATCGCCACGCAGCACCGTGGTCGTAGTGCCGCAGCCGCCCATGAGCAACGATATTCCCAGCAATACCAGCAACCTCAGAATAGGAGTCCGCATAGTTGATTCTTCTTGTTTGTTAAAAAGACCGAGAACCTAACACCACAGAACCAAGGCTTCAGGCTTACGCAGTCGACGCTAGGCGTAGGAAGCATCCCATTGCGCCCAGCGGTAAGGATTTCGGCAAATCAGAGGACGAGTCGTTAAACTTGTAACATTTTCGCCTGCGCCCCTCATTTGCGCGCTACCAACCGGCCCTTTCATGACTCCTTCTGCTCCAACCTGCCTTGCCTTACTGCTGGGCCTGTGTAACACCGCCCAGGCCGACAATGCGCCCCTGATCCTGGACCCCAGCGTGGTCACCGGCTCGCGCAGCGCCAGCCCGACGTTCGACCTGCCGTATTCAGTGGACGGCATCAACCGCGAACAGATCAACGACGGCCAACTCGGCATCAACGCCTCCGAAGCCCTGTCCCGCGTACCCGGCCTGGTGGTGCAAAACCGCCAGAACTATGCGCAGGACCTGCAAATTTCTTCCCGAGGCTTCGGCGCCCGTTCAGCATTCGGCGTGCGCGGCATCAAGCTGATCGCCGACGGCATCCCCGCCAGTACCCCGGATGGCCAGGGCCAGGCCGCCACCTTCAACCTCGATACCGCCGAACGCATCGAAGTGCTGCGCGGCCCGGCGGCGACGCTGTATGGCAGCAACGCCGGCGGCGTGATCCAGATGTTCTCCCGCGACGGCGAAGGCCCGCCGCGTATCGGCGCCGAAACCCTGGTGGGCAGCGACGGGCTGAACAAGAACCACCTCAGCGCCGAGGGTGCGGCAACCGGCGCCGGGTTTGTGCTCGACGCCTCGCGCATGGACACCAATGGCTACCGCGATCACAGCAGCGCGCGCCGCGACCAGACCTTCGCCAAGCTCAATTTCCAGCCCGATGACGACAGCAAGCTGGCGCTGATCTACAGCAGCCTGGAGCAGAACGGTACGCAAGATCCACTGGGGCAGAAATGGGATGCATATAAGGCAGACCCTCGCTCGGTAGACACAGCTGCGTTGCAATACAACACGCGTAAAAGTATCGATCATCAGCAATTGGGGATGAATTACGAGCGGTATTTCGGTGGTGCGACCTTGCAGGTCAATACCTACACCGGGCGACGCAGTGTGATTCAGTACCTGTCGATACCAGGCGGCAGCGCCTCGGACAAACGCGGCGGCGTAGTGGACTTCGACCGAACGTTCTACGGTGGCTCCGTCCATTGGCTGCAACCCATTACCAGCGCACCTGGAGATCTGACCTTGATCACCGGTCTCGACTACGACCGCAGCCAGGATGATCGCCAGGGCTACTCAAATACCGTCAACGGCATACACGGCGTCAAAGGTGTCCTGGGCCGTGATGAAATCGACACCGCCACCAGCCTCGACCCTTTCGTACAGGCCAACTGGTTGCTGGGCGACTGGACTCTGCAAGCCGGCTTGCGTCACAGCACTATGAAGATGGACGTGGCCGACCACTTCATCAGCGATGGCGACGACAGCGGCAGTAAGACTCACCAGAAGAACACCCCGTCGATCAGCGCCATGTACGCCTTTACTCCCGACCTGCACGCCTATGTAAGCGCAGGCAAAGGTTTTGAAACGCCGACTCAAGCTGAGTCAGCTTACTCAAACACTTCGAACGGTTTTAACTTCAACCTCAAGCCGTCTGTCAGCAAGCAGTATGAGGTTGGCGTGAAGGCGCGCATCGGCCAGGACACCCGCATTAATGCTGCTCTATTCCAGATCACCACGGACAACGAGTTAGTGATAGCGCGATCAGACGGCGGGCGCTCTACCTACCAAAACGCCGGCCGCACTCTGCGCCGCGGCTTCGAACTAGGCATGGAAAGCCAACTCAACGACCACTGGAGCACCAGCCTCGCCTATACCCGCCTGCAAGCTCAATACGACAGCGACTTCGTCAATAACGGGAAAACCATCGACAAAGGCAACTACCTCCCCGGCGTGCCACAAACCACTCTGTTCGCCGAACTGAACTGGAAACCACGGGACTGGGTCAGCACCGCCATCGAAGGCATGTACCGCAGCAAGGTCTACGTAGAAGACACCAACCAACAACGCGCCGCACCGGCCTACAGCGTCTTCAACTGGCGCGCGCGGTTTGAGCAAAAGGTAGAGCACTGGACCTTTCACCAGACCCTGCGCCTGGATAACCTGCTGGATCGCCAGTATGTGGGGTCGGTAATTGTGGGCGACGGCAATGGTCGCTATTACGAAGCCGCGCCGGGGCGGTCGTGGTATGCGGGGGCTGGGGCGCAGTACCAGTTCTGAATGCAGCGCCTGGACGGGCGCCATCGCAGGCAAGCCCGCTCCCACATTTTGACCGCGTTCACAGATCAAGTGTGTGCGGGCTTGCCCGCGATAGATTTAACTGCCGACACCCGCCTCTTTGGGCAAGCGCTGGTCAATCACCTGGTACAGCGCACTGCCCTGCGGCCAGTTACGCATAAATCGCGCACGGTCTTTGGCATACGCAGGGGCGAAGCTGGACAGCGAGCCGTGCTGACACATGGCATCCAGGTCGATCATCGCCCAGCGCCCGTCGCTCCAGAACAGGTTATGGCCTTTGAAATCCCCATGGCTGATGCGCTCGCGGATCAAGTCGGCAAACAACTGGTCCAGTGCCTGCAACTCGCTCTCCGGCGCCTCGCCGCTCTCCACATACGGCGCAAAGCGCTCGATGATGTCTGGCCCAGGCAGGTATTCGGTGACCAGGTAAGCACGGCTGCGCAACCACAGAAACCGTTTCTCCAGCACCGCCAGCGGCTTGGGTGTGGCAAAACCCAGGAAGGCCAGGCGGTTGCCTTCGCGCCAGGAGTGCCAGGCGCGGCTCGGGCGCCAGAAGCGCTTGAGCCAATGGGCAAAGCCCTTGATGTTGTAGCGTTTGATCACCAGCGGTCGGCCGGCCACGTCAACCTTGGCCACGCTCGCCGCGCCACCGGTCTTGTACAGGTGACCCTGGTCGAGCAACGCATCGGCCTGCTCCAGCACCGGCACCATGGCGGCTTCTTCTTCGCGGCGGATCGCACGCAGGCCAAAAGCGCCACGCACCACACTGAACAGCGTGCATTCGCGGCCGGTCTTGTCCAGGTAGTCTCTCAAACGCCAAGCGCTGACTTTACGCACCTGCTTTTCCAGGGCTTGCATTGGCAAGGCGTGTTCGCCGTTGGCCAGCAGGTAATACACCAGCAACTCTTCGGTAAACGGCTCAAGGCTCTTGGGCAGTTGGGCGAAGAACACACCGAGGTTTTCCAGCACGCGATTGCGTGACAGCGGCTTGCCCGCCTCTTCGACACGAATGCCGGCGCCATCGATCAAGTACAGCTTGCCGTCTTTGCGCAGCAGGTTGTCCAGATGCAGGTCTTCCTGCCACAGGCCCTTGGCATGCATCTGGGCAATCGCGCCCAGCGCTTCGGCGAGCACGGCAGTTTGTTCGTCCGCCAACGGCGGCAGGTTTTCGACGGTGAGCCAAGCGTCGGACAGGCTTTGAGCGCCCTCGATAAATTCAAACAGCAGCCAGCCACCCTCGCCGTCCTGCAAACCATCGGCCAGCAGCAACGGCGTGGTCAGGCCCTGCTCAGCCAACAGGCGTACACCTGTGAGCTCACGCTGAAAATGCCGCGCCGCCTTGCTGCCCACCAACAACTTGGCCAACACCGGGCGACCCCGCCACACGGCGGCCCCCACGTAGCGCTGCCCCGGCAACACCCGCAGCAGGCTCAGCAATTGCAATTGCCCAGGGCCGGCGGCATCCGCCAGGTCGAGGGTCAGCGGCAGGCTGGGGGTACGCCCAGCTGTTTTCAGCTCGGATAAGCGCATCAGCGGTTCTCCTTGTGGCTGCGGCGTGCGGTCAGGCGCTGGTGCCAAGTGGCGACCAAGGCACTGTCCTCGGGCTGCTCAAGGTACGCCGCCAGCAGTTGGCGCACCTGCACATCCGACCATTGCGGCGCGCGGCGCAGCAGCGGTTCCAGGTCCTTGACCCGGTCACGCCAGCCAAACAACAGCGGGCGGGTTTTCTCCAGGTCGATCAACTGCGCGGCGTAACCCTCACCGGCAGGCTGCAGGAAAATATGCTTGGGGTAAAAACAGCCATGCACCTGCCCGACGCTGTGCAGATGACGCGCCAGCTTGCCGCACGCCGACAGGATCGCACTGTGCTGGGCCGCGCTCAATTGCGGCCACTGCTCCAGCAACGAGTCCAGGTCATTCCAGCCATCCAGCGCACGGGTGAGCAGCATCGCCCGGCGCTCGCCCTTGACCTTGCGCTCACCGAAGAACGCCGCTTGCAGGGCCGGGATGCCGAGCTTTCGATACAGGCTGATGTTACGAAACTCGCGGGCAAAACTCGGCTCGCCAAACGGGCGGTGCAAGGTGCGCGTGAGGTAATTGCTCTGGCGTTTGAGGTAGTAACCCTGCCCCTCAAGCTCCAGGCGATACACGCTGCTCCAACCGTCGCCGCTGGTGTTCGGCTCGTCCACCGCATCCAGTTGCTTGGCCCACAACGCGTCGAAGGTCGCCAGACCGTTGCGCTCAAGCAGAGCGCGGTCTTCGGCCGCCAGGAAGTCACTCATTCGCGTCCCTCGAAAAACTTCACCACATGGCGAATTCGCTGTTTGTCCGACGCGGTCAAGTGCGCGCGCTGGCGATATTGCAGGTAGAAGCGCAGGCGCTGGGTGGCCGACAAGTGATACTTGGCGACTTTGTCCAGGCAGGCCAGGTCTTTGGTGATGCGGTACTTGAGCCAGAAGCCGCGCCAGAAATCGCCGTTGGGGCAATCGATCAGGTACAGGGTGCGCTGGTCGTCCACCAGCAGGTTGCGCCACTTCAAGTCGTTATGGGTGAAGCGGTGATCGTGCATGGTGCGCGTGTATTCGGCGAGTTGGCGGCTGATGCCATCGACCCACCGGGGATCTTTGAGGCGCTCATCGTGACGCTCGGCCAGCACCGACAGATCTTCGGTTTTGGGCAGTTCACGGGTGATCATGGCACCTCGGTTATAGGCCAGTCCCTTGCGGTCCAGGCCCCAGGCCACCACGTCGGCGGTGGGGATGCCCCACTTGGCGAAACGCTTGAGGTTCTGCCATTCGGATTTCACCCGTGGCCGGCCCAGGTAACGACGCAGGCCCTTGCCGGCACCTACGTAGCGTTTGACGTAATAATTGACCCCGCCACGCTCCACCCGGATCACTTCAGACAACGGGTCGCGGGTCAGCCGCTCGCCTTGCAGGGCGAACACCGCGTCCAGGCTTCCAAAGTCATCCGCCAGGGCGGCGTAGGCAGGTTCCAGGTTCCAACCCGCCATCAGATCGCATCCCCGTATCGTTGTTTACGCGCATACAGCTTTGCTGCCATGCGTTCCAGCGCAGACAACAGCGCGGTTTGCTCCGCCAGGATCTGGCGCAGCGGCTGCTGGAAGTAAGCCTTGAGAAAACGCAGCTTGTCGCGCTGGGTCAAGCCGATCTCCAGCGCGGAGTAATACAGGCCGGCCAGGTCTTTATTGCGCCAGCGCACAGGGATCGTCGCTCGCACCTGGGCGCGGTGCAGATCGATCACCGACAGCTTGAGGTTGTCGACGCTGATGGGCCGGTCGGTGTGCAGCAGGAAATGGCACAGGTAGCAATCACGGTGGTTGACGCCGCCACGGTGCATCGCGCCCACGGTACGCGCCAGCTCAAGGGTCAAGGCATGCTTGATGGCCGGCACGGGCGGTTGCTTGACCCAGTCCAGGGTCAGGTCTTCCAGGCTGATGATGGGGGTCAGTTCCTGGGTGATGATGAACGAATGCTGGTCGGCCGGGTTGCTGCCTTTTTCACCGAACGCCACGGCGGTCATGGTCGGCACGCCAAGCGCCTGCAAACGCTGGATCGCCACCCACTCCTGGCCCGCGCCCAATACTGGCAATTTGGCGGTGACCAGGTTCTTGAGGATCTCGCCCCAGCCGATCCCACGGTGAATCTTCACAAAATAAGGCTGGCCCTCGACCACCGTACGTAACGTACGGCGAGCGGCCAGCTCGCGGAATACCTGGCCTTCCAGCTTCTCGACCTCGGCGAACGCATCGCGCCCGTCCCAGAGGGTCTTGAAGGGTTCGGCTAGAATCAACTTCATCGGTTTGGCTCCGCCAGAATCAGGTCCGCAGCGTACTGCGGCATGCTAAAGAGGTCGGCCGTCTCAGCGAAGGCCAGACCATTGCGACTCCAGGTCGCACGCGCTTGTGGGTCGTCGAGCATATCGACCAGATACTGGTTGAGCTGGGTTTGCTCGAACGGCTCGTCCAACACCCGGCCGCTCTGGGCCTTGTCGATGTAGAACGCATAGCCGCACACCTGGCTCACCAGTACCGGGAGGCCGGCGACCACCGCTTCGACCAGCACCATGCCGGCCGCCTCGTTGTACGCGGGGTGAATCAACAGGTCGGCCCCCAGCAGGAAGCGCGGAATATCATTGCGGCCCTTGAAGAACTGCACCTGGTCGCCCAGGCCCAGCGCTGCGCTCTGCAATTGGAATACTTTGGGGTCGTCCTGGCCGATTACAAATAGCCGGGTGCGTTTCTTCAGGCGCGAAGGCAGTGCGGCCAGCGCCTTGAGGCTGCGGTCGACGCCCTTGGTCTTGAACCCCGAACCGATCTGCACCAACAGCAAATCATCTTCAGCCAAGCGAAATTCAGCGCGGAACTCGGCACGGATCTCGGCGGCGTTCGGCGGCGCGCGGCGGTCGCGGGCGATACCCGGTGGCAACAGGTGAAAACGCTCAGCCTGGGTGCCGTAGTACTGGGTGAACAACTGCTGCTGATGCTCGGACAACACCATGATCTGCGTCTTGGCGTTCTTATCGAACACGGCGCGCTCGTATTCGGCAAAGTGCTTGTAGCGCCCGAACCAGCGATACATCGGGTTGCGCAGGGTCTGGGCCTTGTCCTCGAACACACCGTCGGCGGCAAAGTACAGGTCCAGCCCCGGCATCTTGTTGAAGCCCACCACGCGGTCTACCGGGCGCTTGGCCAGGTCGGCCTGAATCCAGGCGTAGAGCTTTTCGTTGCGGCGGTGGTTGACCAAGGCCTTGACCGGCGCCACCAGCACTTCAAAGCCTGGCGGGATATCGCCTTCCCAGATCAGGGTGTACACCCGAATGCTGTGGCCGCGCTGCTGACACTCCAGGGCGATGCGCATGAAGTCGCGTTGCAGGCCACCGAAAGGGAAGTACTTGTACAGAACAAAAGCCAGTTGCATCAGTGCTGCTCCTCGGCCAGTAACAACGTGCTCAGCCGGCTTGCGACACGCTCAGGATTCAGGCGCGTGAAGCACAGGGGTGACTCGCGCGCGATGTCGAACCGCCGCAGGTCGTCGGCAGTGGGTTGATACGTGCACTGTTTTTGCAGGCAAGGCGCACACGGCCAGTCGCTGGCCAAATGGATCTGGCCTTTGCCATAGGCGCCGGTAAGGCCTGGGTTGGTGGGGCCGAACAGGGAAATGGTCGGCACGTCCAATGCCGCCGCCAAGTGGCCGAGGCCGGTGTCGACGGCCACGCAGGCACGGGCGCTCGCCAATATACGGGCCACGCCCGCCAGATTGAGCTTGGGCAACACTTCAGCGTTGGGCAGGCCCAGGGCCAAGCGTTCGGCCCGCGCCTTTTCGACGGCGTTGCCCCACGGCAGTTTCACGTCCACGCCCAGGCGGCCCATGCGTTCGGCCAGCTCGCGCCAATAGGCTTCGGGCCAGTGCTTGGTGTCCCAGGTGGTACCGTGCAGCAGCAATACGAACGGTTTTTTCGGCGGCAGGCCGAGCAGTTTTTCGACGCTCAGGCCGTAGTCGCCCAGGCGTTGAGGCAGGTCGTAGCCCAGCGCCACAGCGAACAACTGGCGCAAGCGTTCTACCGCATGCTGCCCACGGGCCACGGCCAGGCGCCGGGAATAAAAGCGCGCAGCCAGAGGTTCTCGCGCAGAATCTTTGTCGAAGCCGGCGATGGGCGCCCGCACATAGCGGGTCAGCCAGGCGCTTTTGAGCAAGCCCTGGGCGTCGATCACCAAGTCATATTTGGTCGACTGCACCGCCTGCTTGAAGCGCCGCCATTCGCCACTCTTGACGGTTTGCCAAAGGTTTTTGCGCCAGCGGCGGATCGCCACCGGGATCACCTTGTCGACCGCCGGATGCCAGGTGGGGATTTCGGCAAAGCCTTCTTCCACCACCCAATCGAACCGAATGCCGGGGATCGCCCGCGCGGCGTCGGTGAGCGCCGGCAAGGCATGGATCACGTCGCCCAGGGATGAGGTCTTGATTACCAGAACCCGCAACTCAGCGAACCTCGACCACGTCGCCCTGCAACCGCTGCAAGGCATCGGTGACCGGCTGGGGCAGCAACTGGCGCAGGCAGTTGTAGTGGCCGAAGCGGCAGGTACGCTCAAAGCACGGGCTGCAATCCAGGCCCAGGCGCACCACTTCGACCTTGTCGGCCAACGGCGGAGTGAAGCCTGGGGATGTGGAGCCGTACACCGCCACCAGCGGACGGTTCAGCGCCGCCGCCACATGCATCAGGCCGGAGTCGTTGGACACCACCGAGTCGGCGCACGACAACAGGTCGATGGCCTCGGCCAGAGACGTGTCGCCACTGAGGTTCACCGCCTCTTCACGCAGACCGGGGATCAGGCGCTGGCGGATGTCTTCACCCACCGAATGATCGTTCTTGGAACCGAACAACCACACCTGCCAGCCTTCGCGGATCTTCGTCTCGGCAACTTTGGCGTAATGCTCCGACGGCCAGCGCTTGGACTCGCCAAACTCGGCGCCAGGGCACAGAGCCAATACGGGCCGATCCAGGGTCAGGCCAAACTTGGCCAGCGCCGCGTCGCGGGTCACCGGGTCGATCTGCAAGCTGGGGCGCGGGTACGGCTTGGGCAGTTCAGCGCCCGGCTCGTAGGCCAAAGCCATAAAGCGTTCGATCATCAACGGGTAGCGGCCTTTATCCAGGGTGCGTACGTCATTGAGCAGCACATAGCGAAACTCGCCGCGCCAGCCGGTGCGCTTGGGGATACCGGCAAAATACGGCACCAGCGCCGACTTCAGCGAGTTAGGCAGCAGGATCGCCTGGTCGTACTGGCCGGCCATGGACTTGCCGATACGTCGGCGGGTCGCCAGTTCCAGGGCGCCGTGGCCGAGCGGGAAGCTCAAGGCTTTGCGCACCTGGGGCATACGCTCAAGGATCGGCCGGCTCCACTCAGGGGCGAGCACGTCGATCTGGCAGTCTGGATAGCGCAGGCGCAGGCACTGAAACAGTGTCTGTGCCATCACCATGTCACCGACCCAACTGGGCCCAACGATCAGAATATTCATGTAGTTTCCACAAACGATGCGGGGAGGCTTATGCCTCCCCGCCCTAATAGTGTTTCAGCTCAAGCCCAGCGCTTGCCAGATTCGCATCACCTGTCGCCGCTCGTCGGCGAACTGGTCCCCGGCGACCGTGCCGGCCTCGTTCTGCAAAGCCTGGCGGTGCGCGGCGGAGCGGTAGGCCTTGTACACCTCACGCAGCAAATGGGCATCGGCGGCGGGCATCAGCCCGACCTGCTCCAGGCCCTCCAAAATGCGGATATTGTCGGTGTAGCGCAGCAACGATGGATGTTGCGCAGACCACGCCAAAGCCGCGTATTGCACCATAAATTCAATATCGACGATACCTCCGGCGTCCTGCTTGAGGTCGAACAGCGCCGTGGCCTCGAAGGCATTGGCGCCCCTGCCGGCCGTCGTGGCCTTGGTGGCCAGGTTGTCACGCATCTTGGCACGCATCTCGCTCACCTCCTGGCGCAGCTTCTCCAAGTCCCGTTCACGCCCCAACACGTTGGCCCGTACCTGCTCGAACGCCTGGCCCACATCCTGGCTGCCTACCAGCACCCGCGCACGGATCAGGGCCTGATGTTCCCAGGTCCAGGCTTCATTTTGTTGATAGCGGTCAAACGCCCCCAGGGAACTCACCAGCAAGCCGGAGGCGCCGGAAGGTCGCAGGCGCATGTCCACTTCATACAGCTGGCCGGAGTTGGTCTGGGTGGTCAGCAGGTGAATGATGCGCTGGCCCAGGCGCGTAAAGAACTGCGCGCCATCGATCGGCTTGGCACCGTCCGTCTCGGCCTGGGGGTCGCCGTCATGGATAAACACCAAGTCCAGGTCCGAACCATGCCCCAGTTCGATGCCGCCGACTTTCCCATAACCGACAATGATGAACCCAGGATCGCACAGGGTGCCGTCCAGGCGCTGCGGCGAACCGTGGCGGGCGACCGTCTGGCGCCAGGCCAGGGCCAGCACTTGTTCAAGAATGGCTTCGGCCAGCCAGGTGAGGTAGTCGCTGACCTTCATCAACGGCAGGCTGCCGGCGATTTCCGAGGCAGCCACCCGCAGGCGGTGCGCCAGTTTGAAATGGCGCAAGGCTTCCATCTGTTGCTCAAGGTCATCTTCGGGAATACGCGTGAGGCGCTCGCGCAACTCCGCAGCCAGTTCCGGCGCCAGCGGCGGCTTGAACAAGCGGCCTTCGTTGAGCAATTCATCCAGCAACAGCGGGAAACGGGTGATCTGTTCGGCGATCCACGGGCTGGCTGCGCACAAGGTCAACAGGCGACGCAGGGCGTCGGGGTTCTCGGTGAGCAGCACCAGGTAGGCCGAACGCCGGGCCACGGCTTCCACCAGCGGCAACACGCGTTCCAGCACCAGGTCCGGGTTGGCATGTTCGACGGCCTGGGCCAGCAGGCGCGGGATAAACGCATCCAGGCGCTCGCGCCCAAGGCGCTGCATGGCGCGCAACTGCGGGCTGGCGCGCAGGCTGGCCAAGGCCTTGAGGGCCTTGGGGGCATCGGTGAAACCGCCTTCACTCAATTGGCGACGCGCGGCGTCGTCATCCTGGGATTCCTCCCACAGCGGCAACCATTCACCACCGACCACCAATTCGCTTTCTTCACCCTCTTCTTCATCAGGGTCGGCAATCACTTGGCGAAAGTGCCAGTCCACACGGCCGCGCCAGTACATCAGGCGCTCGTGGAACGCCGCCCAGTCACTGAAGCCCAGCATAAAGGCAATGCGCGCCTGGTCTTCGGGGCTGTCCGGCAGCATTTGCGTCTGGCGGTCGGCAATCGCCTGGATCGCATGTTCGGTGTAACGCAAAAACTCGTAACCGCTGCGCAGCTCGCTGATCACCGCCGCAGGCAAATAACCCTGGCCTTCCAGGGTGCCCAGCACGTTCAACAGCGGGCGTTGCTGCAGGCTGAGGTCGCGGCCGCCATGGATCAGCTGGAAGGCCTGGGCGATAAATTCCACCTCACGAATGCCGCCCGCGCCCAGCTTGATATTGTCGGCCATGCCCTTGCGCCGCACTTCCTGCTGGATCAATTGCTTCATGGTGCGCAGCGCTTCAATGGCCGAAAAGTCCAGATAACGGCGATAGACAAACGGGCGCAGCATGTCGAGCAGTTGCGCGCCAGCCACCTGGTCGCCGGCCACCACCCGCGCCTTGATCATGGCGTAGCGCTCCCAGTCCCGGCCCTGATCCTGGTAGTACTGCTCCAGCGCGTTGAAGCTGAGCACCAAGGCGCCGGCCGAACCGTAGGGACGCAGGCGCATATCGACGCGGAAGACAAAACCGTCGACGGTCATCGGGTCCAGGGCCTTGATCAGCTTTTGACCCAGGCGGATAAAGAACTCCTGATTATCCAGGGCGCGCTTCACGCCCATCGTTTCACCGCCTTCTGGATAAGCGAAGATCAAATCGATATCCGACGACAGGTTCAGCTCCACCGCACCGAGCTTGCCCATGCCGAGGATGACCATGTGCTGCGCCTCGCCGCTGCGTGCGCCGGTCGGCGTGCCGAATTGGGCGCAGTGGCGCTGGTACAGCCATTGATAGGCCTGGTCGATGCAGGCGTCGGCCATGTCGGACAGGTCGCGACAGGTTTGCACCAAATCGGCCTGGCGTGTGAGGTCGCGCCAGATGATGCGCACCTGCTGGCGCGTGCGTTGGCGGCGCAGCACACGGCCCAGCTCATCTTCTGTTTCGGCCTGTTGCACGGCGCCGGCTATCTGGCTGCACAGCTCACCGGGCGCAAAGCCGCGGTCCAGCTCGCCCCAGGCCGCTAGCTCAAGCAACATCAAAGGGTCACGAACACTCTGTTCAATGACGAAATCACTGGCGGCGCATACGCGGGCGAAGTCGGCCCACCGTTGCGGCATCCACGCAGAAAGGCCATGATCGTCAGCCAGCGCGGCCACTGCGTCACGAAATGACTGCTCGGCCCGGTTGGCGTAAGGCAACAGAATGGCCGGCAGTTCGGCCAGCGTTGGAAGGCTCATGGTCTATCCTTGATCGGCGTGTAAATGGCGTGTAGTTGTGAAGGCAAGAGCCATGCTCGGTGAAGGACTGTCGAACAAAGGTTAGAAATAGCTGAAATTAAATTAATCTTGGCAGGCAACATCAAAGTTTCACCTTTTCTTGTTCGCAATAGACCAACAATAACGATTATGCTCACCAGCAAGACCGAGCCATACGCTCAGTCTTGTGTAGTTTTACTACTCGTATATACATTCGAAAGGCTGAAATGGCCGACGATTTGTAGTAAAACTACAGGACGCCGAAGCAACCTTCGGCCATCCAAGAATTTATGTCGTCTGCCCACAAGGCCAGTCGCAAACTTCAGGCAACCGATTCTGGTAGCCTTTCCGCCCTGGAGCAAGCCATGCAAGACCTCGATCCCGTCGAAACCCAGGAATGGCTGGACGCCCTGGAATCGGTTCTCGACAAAGAAGGCGAAGACCGTGCTCACTACCTGATGACCCGTATGGGCGAACTCGCGACCCGCAGCGGCTCGCAACTGCCTTACGCCATCACTACGCCATACCGCAACACCATCCCCGTTACCCACGAAGCACGCATGCCTGGCGACCTGTTCATGGAACGCCGCATTCGCTCGCTGGTACGTTGGAACGCCATGGCGATGGTAATGCGCACGAACTTGAAAGATTCGGACCTGGGCGGTCACATCTCCAGCTTCGCTTCCAGCGCAACCCTGTATGACATCGGCTTCAACTACTTCTTCCAGGCCCCGACCGACGAACACGGCGGCGACCTGATCTACTTCCAGGGCCACACCTCGCCAGGCGTCTACGCCCGTGCGTTCATGGAAGGTCGCATCAGCGAAGAACAAATGAACAACTTCCGCCAGGAAGTCGACGGTCAGGGCCTGTCGTCCTACCCGCACCCTTGGCTGATGCCTGATTTCTGGCAGTTCCCGACCGTTTCCATGGGTCTGGGCCCGATCCAGGCGATCTACCAGGCACGCTTCATGAAGTACCTGGAAGCCCGTGGCTTCATCCCTGAAGGCAAGCAGAAAGTCTGGTGCTTCCTGGGCGACGGCGAGTGCGACGAGCCGGAATCCCTGGGCGCCATTTCCCTGGCCGGCCGCGAGAAGCTCGACAACCTGATCTTCGTCATCAACTGCAACCTGCAGCGCCTCGACGGCCCGGTTCGCGGCAACGGCAAGATCATCCAAGAACTCGAAGGCGTGTTCCGCGGTGCTCAGTGGAACGTGACCAAAGTCATCTGGGGCCGCTTCTGGGACCCACTGCTGGCCAAGGACGTCGACGGTATCCTGCAACGTCGCATGGACGAAGTCATCGACGGCGAGTACCAGAACTACAAAGCCAAAGACGGCGCGTTCGTTCGCGAGCACTTCTTCAACACGCCTGAACTCAAGGCGATGGTTGCCGACCTGTCCGACGACGAGATCTGGAAGCTCAACCGTGGCGGCCACGACCCGTACAAGGTCTACGCAGCGTACCACGAAGCGGTCAACCACAAAGAACAACCCACCGTCATCCTGGCCAAGACCATCAAGGGTTATGGCACCGGTGCCGGCGAAGCGAAGAACACCGCGCACAACACCAAGAAAGTCGATGTCGACAGCCTGAAGTTGTTCCGCGACCGCTTCGACATTCCGGTCAAGGACGAAGAGCTGGAGAACCTGCCGTTCTTCAAGCCAGAGCCAAACAGCGCCGAAGCCCGCTACCTGAGCGAGCGTCGCAGTGCACTGGGCGGTTTCGTGCCACAGCGCCGCGCCAACAGCTTCAGCGTACCGACGCCAGACCTGAGCACCCTCAAGGCTATCCTTGACGGCTCGGGCGACCGTGAAATCTCCACCACCATGGCCTTCGTGCGTATTCTGGCGCAGCTGGTCAAGGACAAGGACATCGGCCCGCGCATCGTTCCGATCATCCCGGACGAAGCCCGTACCTTCGGTATGGAAGGCATGTTCCGTCAGTTGGGCATCTACTCCTCCGTCGGCCAGCTCTACGAGCCAGTCGATAAAGACCAGGTGATGTTCTACAAGGAAGACAAGAAGGGCCAGATCCTCGAAGAAGGCATCAACGAAGCGGGCGCCATGAGCTCCTTCATCGCTGCCGGTACTTCGTACTCCAGCCATAACCAGCCAATGCTGCCGTTCTACATCTTCTACTCGATGTTCGGCTTCCAGCGTATCGGCGACCTGGCCTGGGCCGCTGGCGACAGCCGCACCCGTGGTTTCCTGATCGGCGGTACCGCCGGCCGTACCACGCTGAACGGCGAAGGCCTGCAACACGAAGACGGTCACAGCCACATCCTGGCTGCCACCATCCCGAACTGCCGCACCTTTGATCCAACCTACGGCTATGAGCTGGCGGTGATCATCCAGGACGGCATGAAGAAGATGACCGAAGAGCAGCAGGACGTTTTCTACTACATCACCGTGATGAACGAGTCCTACCAGCAGCCAGCCATGCCGGCCGGTGTGGAAGAAGGCATCATCAAGGGCATGTACCTGCTCGAAGAAGACACCAAGGAAGCGGCGCACCACGTACAGCTGATGGGCTCTGGCACCATCCTGCGCGAAGTGCGTGAAGCGGCGAAGATCCTGCGTGACGAGTTCAACGTCGGTGCCGACGTATGGAGCGTCACCAGCTTCAACGAACTGCGCCGTGATGGCCTGGCCGTGGAGCGCAGCAACCGTCTGCACCCTGGCCAGAAGCCAGCCAAGAGCTACGTCGAAGAGTGCCTGGCCGGCCGTAAGGGCCCAGTCATCGCCTCTACCGACTACATGAAACTGTTTGCTGAACAAATTCGCCAGTGGGTCCCGTCCAAGGAATTCAAAGTCCTGGGCACCGATGGTTTCGGCCGCAGTGACAGCCGCAAGAAGCTGCGTCACTTCTTCGAAGTCGACCGTCACTTCGTGGTGTTGGCAGCCCTGGAAGCCTTGGCTGACCGTGGTGAGATCGAACCTAAGGTGGTGGCTGACGCTATCGTCAAGTTCGGGATCAACCCGGAAAAACGCAACCCACTGGACTGCTGAGGAGATTTTTTGTGAGCGAACTCATTCGCGTACCTGACATCGGCAGCGGTGAAGGTGAAGTAATCGAGCTGTTTGTGAAGGTCGGCGACACCGTCGAAGCCGACCAGAGCATCCTGACCCTGGAGTCGGACAAGGCGAGCATGGAAATCCCTGCTCCCAAGGCCGGCGTGGTCAAGAGCCTGAAAGTGAAGCTGGGCGACCGCCTGAAAGAAGGCGACGAACTGCTGGAGCTGGAAATCGAAGGCGCTGCCGATGCAGCCCCTGCGGCCGCGGCTCCGGCCGCTGCTGCACCTGCACCAGCCGCTGAAAAGCCTGCCGCTGCCGAGGCTGCTCCAGCCCCGGCCGCTGCACCTGCCGCCGCGACCGTCCAGGACATTCACGTCCCGGACATCGGCTCGTCGGGCAAGGCCAAGATCATCGAGCTGCTGGTCAAGGTCGGCGATACCGTCGAAGCCGACCAATCGCTGATCACCCTGGAGTCCGACAAGGCCTCCATGGAGATCCCATCGCCGGCTGCCGGCGTGGTGGAAAGCATTGCGGTCAAGCTCGAAGACGAAGTCGGCACCGGTGACTTCATCCTCAAGCTCAAAGTACAAGGTGCTGCCCCAGCCGCCGCACCAGCACCGGCTGCTGCTCCGGCTGCCAAGGCTGAAGCGGCACCTGCCGCTGCTGCTCCTGCGCCGGCCGCAAAAGCCGAAGCTGCGCCAGCCCCTGCGGCTGCCGCACCTGCGCCAAGCGGTGCCAAGGTTCACGCCGGCCCAGCCGTGCGTCAGCTGGCCCGTGAATTCGGCGTCGAGCTGAGCGCTGTTGCAGCCAGCGGCCCTCACGGCCGTGTGCTGAAGGAAGACGTGCAGGCTTACGTCAAAGCCATGATGCAAAAAGCCAAGGAAGCTCCGGCTGCCGGCGGCGCTACCGGTGGTTCGGGCATTCCGCCGATCCGTACCGTGGATTTCAGCCGTTTCGGCGAAATCGAAGAAGTGCCGATGACCCGCCTGATGCAAATCGGCGCGGCAGGCCTGCACGCCAGCTGGCTGAACATCCCGCACGTGACCCAGTTCGACCAGGCCGATATCACCGACCTGGAAGCGTTCCGCGTTGCGCAGAAAGCCGTGGCCGAGAAGGCCGGCGTGAAGCTGACCGTGCTGCCACTGCTGCTCAAGGCCTGTGCACACCTGCTCAAGGAACTGCCGGACTTCAACAGCTCGCTGGCGCCAAGCGGCAAGGCGATCATTCGCAAGAAGTACGTGCATATCGGCTTTGCGGTCGACACCCCGGATGGCCTGCTGGTACCGGTCATCAAGAACGTCGACCAGAAGAGCCTGCTGCAACTGGCTGGCGAAGCGGCTGCGCTGGCTGCCAAGGCCCGCGACAAGAAGCTCACCCCGGACGACATGCAGGGCGCCTGCTTCACCATCTCCAGCCTCGGCCACATTGGCGGCACTGGCTTCACGCCAATCGTCAACGCGCCGGAAGTGGCGATCCTGGGTGTGTCCAAGGCCACCATCCAGCCTGTGTGGGACGGTAAAGCGTTCCAACCCAAGCTGATGCTGCCACTGTCGCTGTCCTACGATCACCGCGTGATCAACGGCGCCGCGGCTGCGCGCTTCACCCAGCGCCTGAGCCAGTTGCTGAACGACATCCGCACCATCCTGCTGTAAGTCACAGGGCCTTCCTGTTACCGGGAAGGCCCTTGCCACACCGATTTCCGAGCGCCACGCTCGTACCTCAACCCCGCCACTTGGCGGGGCTTTTTTTGCCTGTTTTTTTTGTAGGAGCGAGCTTGCTCGCGAAGATCGTCAACGATGACGCGGGCCTTCTGGATAAACGCGGTGCCCTGGCGTTTTTCGCGAGCAAGAACTAGGCGTCCCCCTCGCTCCTACAGAGGACAGGCGTGAACCATCGATCACCCCAATTACAGAAAACCCTCGCGCGGCCGATAACAGGCTTATAGCACTTAGCCTTCATCCTCTCTTGTCACTGCGTGCTGCATGATGCAACCTTGCCGCAGTCGACAGTCAAGAGGGCGTGAGCCCAGCGCAGTGCGCATTTTTCCAAGCGAGTTTCCCCATGAAAAGCCAACCCGATGTCGCCCGTATGGCGGCCGAGGTAGTGACGCAATTACCGGTGCCTTCGCGCCTCGGTATGCTGCGTTTCGAGCGGCTTAATGAGGCAAGCTGGGCGCTGCTCTACCTCGACCCCAATTGCGAGCGTCAGTTTGGCCTGCCAGCGGTTGAACTCTGCGCCTTGATCGGCACGCCCTACGCCAGCCTGATGGAACCCCAGGCGCGCTATCAGTTGCACGATGCGATCCAGCAACAACTGGCCCAGAGCCCCCATTATCTGGTGCGCTACACCCTGCACACCCATGACGGCCCGCTAAGCGTTTTGGAGATGGGCGAAGCCTACAAACAACACAACCGCCACCTGGTGCGCGGCTACCTGATGGTGGTTGAGGGGCTGTTCAGCGAGATCAGCACGCCCGCCCCAACCGTCGACCTGGAAAACCAGAACAGCCGCCTGCAAATCGCCCTGGAGCTCAACCAGCGAGCGCAGCAGGAACAGTTGCAGCACCTGGAGCGGGTGCGTGCCCAGCAGGAGTTGATCCTGCTGCTGGCGCGCCAACGCTACACCACGCCCAACTCCCTGCAAGAAGCCGCTGAGCTGATCACGCGCAGCGCGTGCGACATCTACCAGATCGACTGCGCCAGCATCTGGAACCTCGAAGGCCATCACCTGGTACCGATCTCGGCCTACCACCGTGCCGATCAACAACACCACCTGCCCGAAGCCATCGACGCCAGTGGCTTCCCGGATTACCTGGAAGCCCTGCACTCGAGCCGCGCCATCGATGCCACCCATGCGCTGCGCGACCCACGTACCCGGGAAATGGCCGAAAGCCTGCGCGCCAAGGACGTCCACGCGATGCTCGATGCCAGCATCCGTGTCGATGGCCAGGTCGTCGGCGTGCTGTGCCTGGAACAAGGCGGCAGCCCGCGCGCGTGGCAGTCCGATGAGATCGCGTTCGCTGGCGAGCTGGCAGACCAGTTCGCCCAGGTCATCAACAACCACAACCGCCGCACCGCCACCAGCGCCTTGCACCTGTTCCAGCGCGCGGTAGAGCAAAGCGCCAACGCGTTCTTGCTGGTCAATTGCGATGGCGTGGTGGAGTACGTCAACCCCAGCTTCACCGCGATTACCCAGTACAGCGCCGAAGAAGTCCACGGCCATCGCCTGGCCCAACTGCCGGCCCTGGAAAACCTCAGCGAGTTGCTGTTCGACGCACCCTCGGCCCTGGCCAAAAGCAACAGCTGGCAAGGCGAGTTCAAGAGCCGCCGCAAGAACCTGGAACCCTACTGGGGCCAGCTGTCGATTTCCAAAGTGTATGGCGACAACCGCGAGTTGACCCACTACATCGGCATCTACGAAGACATCACCCAGACCAAGCTGGCGCAGCAGCGCATCGAACGCCTGGCCTACACCGACAACCTGACCAACCTGGGCAACCGACCGGCGTTCATTCGCAACCTCGACGAACGCTTTGCCCGCGACAGCGACAGCCCGATCAGCCTGCTGTTGGTGGACATCGACAACTTCAAGCGCATCAACGACAGCCTCGGCCACCAGACTGGCGACAAGTTGCTGATCAGCCTGGCGCGCCGCCTGCGCAACAGCTTGAGCAGCGGCGGCAGCCTGGCGCGTTTTGCCAGTAACGAATTCGCGGTGCTGTTGGACGACGCCGACCTTGAGACCGGCCAGCAGGTGGCCAGCCAGTTGCTGGCCACCCTCGACAAGCCGATGTTCGTCGACAACCAGCTGATCAGCGTCACCGGCTCCGTGGGCCTGGCCTGCGCGCCGCTGCATGGCCGCGACCCGCAAACCCTGATGCGCAACGCCGGCCTGGCCCTGCACAAGGCCAAGGCCAACGGCAAGCACCAGGTGCAAGTGTTCACCGAAGCGCTGAACGCCGAGGCCAGCTACAAGCTGTTCGTGGAAAATAACCTGCGCCGTGCCCTGACCCAGAACGAACTGGACGTGTTCTACCAGCCCAAGCTGTGCCTGCGCAGCGGCCGCTTGCTGGGCATGGAAGCGCTGTTGCGCTGGAACCATCCGGAAAAGGGCATGATCCGCCCCGACCAGTTCATCAGCGTGGCCGAAGAAACCGGGCTGATTATCCCCATCGGCAAATGGATCGCGCGCCAGGCTTGCCGCATGAGCCGGCAATTGACCGCCGCAGGCCTGGGCAACTTGCAGGTGGCCATCAACCTGTCGCCCAAGCAATTCTCCGACCCGGACCTGGTGGCGTCGATTGCGACCATCCTCAAGGAGGAACAGCTGCCGGCCAACCTGCTGGAGCTGGAGCTGACCGAAGGCTTGCTGCTGGAAGCCACCGAAGACACGCGCCTGCAACTGGACCAGCTCAAGAGCTTCGGCCTGACCCTGGCGATGGACGACTTCGGCACCGGTTACTCGTCGCTGAGCTACTTGAAAAAATTCCCCATCGACATCATTAAGATTGATCGCAGCTTTATCCATGAAATCCCGGACAACCAGGACGACATGGAAATCACCTCAGCGGTGATCGCCATGGCCCACAACCTCAAGCTCAAGGTGGTGGCCGAAGGCATCGAGACCGCTGAGCAGTTGGCCTTCCTGCGCCGGCACCGTTGCGACGTGGGCCAGGGCTATCTGTTCGACCGCCCGATCCCGGGTGCCGAGCTGCTGCACAGGCTTAAACGCTACCCGCGCGGGCCAATCGCCTGACAGCGCTGTAACACTCGGGCACACTGGCTGTCTGACAATTTACTGTTACTCAACCTGACGAGAGGACTGATCATGGTCTTGCGCTCGGAAATTCTGGTGAACAAAAACGTGCTGCCTACTCAAGAACAAGCTCTGCCTGGCCGTGAAACCCCGATGAAGTTGCCCGAAACGCACTTCGTCAACGGCAACCCACTGCTGGGCCCGTTCCTGGATGATGTCGGCTTTGCGATCTTCGGCCTGGGCTGTTTCTGGGGCGCGGAACGCAAGTTCTGGCAGCGCGACGGCGTGGTCAGCACCGTGGTGGGCTACGCCGGCGGCTTTACGCCCAACCCGACTTATGAAGAAGTCTGCTCGGGCCTGACCGGCCACAGCGAGGTGGTGCTGGTGGTGTATGACCAGGCCAAGGTGAAATACGAAGACCTGCTGAAGATGTTCTGGGAACTGCACAACCCGACCCAGGGCATGCGCCAGGGCAACGACATCGGCAGCCAGTACCGTTCGGTGATCTACGCCACCACACCTGAGCAACTGGCGGCGGCCAAGGCCAGTGCCCAGGCTTATCAACAAGAGCTCAGCAAGGCCGGCCTGGGTGAGATCACCACGGAAATCGAAGAGGCCCCGACGGTGTACTTCGCCGAGGCGTATCACCAGCAGTACCTGGCGAAGAATCCACAGGGTTACTGCGGGATCGGCGGTACGGGCGTGACCTGCCCGATCTAAGGTCAACATAAAACCAAATGTGGGAGGGGGCTTGCCCCCGATAGCCATAGGTATCTACACAATTTTGTAGGTTGTCTTAGCCGACGGTAACCACGATGCGAAGCGAGCCGCTCTTGATCTTGATCTGCCTTTGATCTCAAGCGCCCCGTTAAACCACGCTGGCCGTAATTCGACAGTGATTTGGGGGGTAAACCGGCAGGGATGCCGGTTTAGCCGCCCCGCGCCATGGATGGCGCGTGGCGGCGGCCCCCCAAAT
>NZ_WKCD01000279.1:0-7250 GCF_021606625.1 Pseudomonas sp. PA-4-8C | reverse complement strand
TCGGTGCACTGGCTGACTGCCGAGCAAAAACAGCAACTGCGCACCCAATTGAGCAACGAGGAACAGCGCAAGACCATCACCTCGTTCGGCGGCATCCTGCGAGACCCGCAGGTGTGGCTGCTGGTGGCTGTGTACTTTGCGGTGATGCTGGCGGTCAACACCCTGGCGTTCTGGATGCCCACCCTGATCCACGGCGCCGGCATCGGCCGTGACAGCCAGGTCGGCTTGCTCAGCGCCGTGCCGTACCTGGCCGGCTGCTTCTTCATGCTCGGCTGCGGGCGCTCGTCCGACCGCCACCGCGAGCGCCGCTGGCACCTGTGTGTGCCCCTGCTGATGGCGGCGCTCGGTATCGCCGTGGCGGGCCTGGCGCCCGGCAATGCGTTGCTGGTGATGAGCGGGCTGGTGGTTGCCGGGATGGGCGCAAGCGCCGCGCTGCCGATGTTCTGGCAACTGCCACCGGCGTTTCTTTCCCACACCACCCAGGCGGCGGGCATCGCCATGATCAGCTCGTTCGGCAGTATCGCGGCGTTCCTCGCGCCGTACCTGATCGGCTGGATGCGCGACGCCACCCAGAGCGCCAGCCTGGCCCTGTACGTACTCGCCCTGTTTATCGCCCTCGGTGGCTTGCTGGTGCTGCGCACCCAGGCCGCCATCGTCAACCCACACTAGAGACCGTTGCCATGCTCGACTCCCAGCAAATCCTCGCGGCCGCCGCAAACCTTGACCGCGCCGAACGCAGCCGCGAACAGGTGCGCCAGTTTTCCCTCGACTACCCCGGCATGACGATCGAGGACGCCTACGCCATTCAGCGTGAATGGGTCGCGCAAAAGATCAAGGCCGGGCGCACGCTCAAGGGCCACAAGATCGGCCTGACCTCACGGGCCATGCAGGTGTCGTCGAATATCACCGAACCCGATTACGGCGCCCTGCTCGACGACATGTTTTTCGACGAAGGCAGCGACATCCCCTTCGAGCGTTTCATCGTGCCACGGGTGGAAGTGGAACTGGCCTTCATCCTCGGCAAACCGCTCAAAGGGCCCAACTGCACGGTGTTCGATGTGCTCGACGCCACCGAATGGGTGGTCCCGGCGCTGGAAATCATCGACGCCCGCATCCAGCAAGTCGACCCCCACACCAACGCCACCCGCAAGGTGTTCGACACCATCTCCGACAACGCCGCCAACGCCGGTGTGGTGCTCGGCGGCCGCGCCGTGCGCCCCACCGAGATCGACCTGCGCAAGGTGCCGGCGGTGTTGTATCGCAATGGCGTGATCGAAGAGTCCGGGGTGTCGGCGGCGGTGCTCAACCACCCGGCCAAGGGCGTGGCGTGGCTGGCTAACAAGCTGGCGCCCTATGACGTCACCCTGCTGCCCGGCCAGGTGATTCTCGGCGGCTCGTTTACCCGCCCCGTGGCAGCCCGCCCTGGCGATACCTTCCACGTCGACTACGACCTGCTCGGCTCGATTGCCTGCCGCTTCGTCTGAACCCAGGAGGACTGTCATGGACATGCCTGTCAACCGCTTCAAGCAACGCCTGCACAACCGCGAGGTACAGATTGGCCTGTGGCTCGGCCTTGCCAACGCCTACTGCGCGGAGCTGGCCGCCAACGCCGGTTTCGACTGGCTGTTGATCGACGGCGAACATGCGCCCAACCAACTGGGGGACATGCTCGCGCAGTTACAGGCCATTGCGCCCTACCCCAGCCAGGCGTTGATTCGCCCGGTGATCGGCGACACGGCCCTGATCAAGCAATTGCTGGATATCGGCGCGCAGACGCTGCTGGTGCCCATGGTCGAAAACGCTGCCCAGGCCCAAGAACTGGTGCGCGCCCTGCGCTACCCGCCCCAGGGTATTCGCGGGGTCGGCAGCGCCCTGGCCCGCGCCTCGCGCTGGAACAGCATCACCGATTACCTCGACCAGGCCGATGCGCAGATGTGCCTGCTGGTGCAGATTGAGAATGCCGAGGGCCTGGCCAATCTGGACGCCATCGCCGCCGTCGAAGGCGTGGACGGTGTGTTTATCGGCCCGGCAGACTTGAGCGCGTCCATGGGCCACCGTGGCAATCCGGGGCATCCCGAGGTACAAGCTGCGATTGAGGACGCCATCGTGCGTATCGTCAAGGCGGGTAAGGCCGCAGGGATTCTCAGTGCAGATGAAAATCTCGCACGACGCTATATCGAGTTGGGGGCGACGTTCGTGGCGGTGGGGGTGGACACCACGGTGTTGATGCGGGGGCTGCAAAGCCTGGCCGGGAAGTTCAAAGACATACCTGTGGCTGCCAATACCGGTGGCGTCTACTGAGACTCAATGTGGGAGCTGGCTTGCCTGCGATAGCGGTGCATCAACGACAAATAAGCCAGCTGACCCGGCGCTATCGCAGGCAAGCCAGCTCCCACAGTTGATCGGTGGTGGTTCAGCAATTGAGTCAGCGCTTGATGTTCTTCAAGTCATCCAGCAACCCCAACAAGGTCTGGAATTTCTCTGCGCCCAACTGATCCTGCAAACGCTGATAGTTGGCCTCCATGCACTGGCTCATGGACTCGAAACTCGCCTTGCCCTTGTCCGCCAGGGTAATCAGCACCCGGCGCTGGTCCTGTTCGGCCTTGCGCCGGTGCACCATGCCGGCCGCTTCCATGCGCACCAGCACGCCGGTCATGCTCGGCTTGAGGATGCAGGCCAGTTCAGCCAGTTGATAGATCTCCAACTCACCGTGCTGTTCAAGGATGCGGATGATGCGCCATTGCTGTTCGGTCAGGCCGTGTTCATTCAGGGAAGGACGGAAAAAACTCATCGCGGCCTCGCGCGCTTGCAGCAAGGCCAGGGTCAGGGATTGTCGAGGTGTGGACATAGGGCTCAGGGTCACGAAGTATTTAGTTAATAGTTTAACGAAACTCTAACATTCCCGGCCGGCGAGCGCGCTATAACTTGTGGTGTGCCCGCGCCCGTGGCGCGCTGAATCAAAAACCCGGGCACGCAGGATCAAGACTTCCAGCCCGTCAGGGGCCCTAATGGAGGCATCCGCTTTAGCGCCTTCCTTCACTTTTTCAGGCTGCGCCATGATCAACATCGAAACCCCCACGTACTACACCGCCACCAAGAAATACAACCTCAGCTTCCCCACCCTGGAACAGGATATCGACGCGGACGTCGTGGTCATCGGCGGCGGCTTTTCCGGAATTAACACGGCCCTTGAGCTGGCGGAAAAAGGCATCACCAACATTGTCGTGCTCGAAGCGCGCTACCTGGGCTTTGGCGGCACGGGCCGCAACGGTGGGCAGATCATGGCAGGCATCGGCCATGACCTGGAGAAGATCAAGAAGGACGTGGGCGAAGACGGCCTGCGCCAAGTGTTCGAGATCAGCGACCTGGGCGCCGACATCATCAAGAACCGCATCGCCAAGTACAACATCGACGCAGACTTTTGCCACGGCTACGGCTACATGGGCTTCAACGCCCGCCAGGAAAAAACCCTGCGCGCCTGGGAGAAAGACTTCAAGTCGATCAACAGCCAGCACGAAATCCGCTTTCTCGGCGGCTCTGACGTGCAGCAGATCATCGGCTCCACCGCCTACACCAGCGCCCTGCTGCACATGGGTGGCGGGCATGTGCATTCACTGAACCTGCTGCTGGGCGAAGCCACCGCGCTGGTCAGCCATGGTGTGAAGATCTTCGAGAACAGCCCGGCCCTGGAAGTCAGCTACGGCGAGCGCATCACCGTGCGCACCGGTCGCGGTTCGGTACGCGCCAGCAAGTTGCTGTGGGCCTGTGACAGCTTCCTCAACAAGCTGGAGCCGGAACTGCACCGCTCGACCATCAACACCTACGCGTTCCAGATGATGACCGAGCCGTTGTCCGAGGAGTTGATCCAGCGCATCAGCCCGATCCGTGGGGCCTACAGCGATATCCGCCCGGTGATCGACTACTACCGCGTGACCAACGAAAACCGCCTGCTGTTCGGCGCCGCCACGCCTTTGGTGGAGCACATTCCCGGCGATCTGAAAGCCTGGAACCGCCACCTGATGCTGAAGATTTTTCCCTACCTCAAGGACGTGAAAATCGACCTGGCCTGGGGCGGCCCGATGGCGTGCAGCCCGAACCTGTTCCCGCAGGTGGGCACTTTGCCGGGGCGCAGCAATGCGTTTTTCGTGCAGGGCTATTCCGGCTTTGGCGTCACCCCCAGCCACATCATCTGCAAGGTGCTGGCCGAAGGCATGAGCGAAGGCTCGGCGCGTTATGACCTGGTCAGCTCGATTCATCGCCCCACCATCATCGGCAAGGACGCGATTCGCCCCCTGCTGCTGACGGCGGGCAAATCCTGGCACCAATTATCCGGCTACTGGAACGGTCGCCGCTAACCCCTGTAGGAGCGGGCTTGCCCGCGAAGAACGTCAACGATAACGCGGGCCTTCAGGTAAATCGCGGTGCCCAGACGTTCTTCGCGAGCAAGCTCGCTCCTACAAAAATCTCGTACTTATCGGAGCATCTGCCATGACACTTACCACCCTCAAACACAACGTCCAGCTGTCGGAACTCGACGCCTGGGGCACCGTGGCCGACCTCGGCTCGCAAATCCTCGAAGGCGAAGTACGCGCCTTCGGCAAGATGACTTTCGGCGCGCCCACCGATGCGGTCAGCAGTGCGTACTTCGGCACCACCCAGGGCAAGTTCCGCATGGTCTACCCGTTCGCCGAACAGGCCACGATAGTCACCGGCGAAGTGGTGCTGACCGACGAGTCCACCGGCCAATCCACCCGCTACAAGGCCGGTGACAGCTGGTTCGTGACCAAGGGCACGCCCGTGCTGTGGGAAGTGGTCAGCGAGAGTTTCGTCAAACACTACTTCGCCGTCGTGTAAGGGAGGGTTGCCATGTCGAATTCATCTGACTGGATCACCGTAGGCGCCCTGGCTGAGGGGTTTGCACCCGAGGCGTTCATTCTGCCGAATCTGGCCGACCTGGCCGGCCAGACCTTCACTCTGCACTTTGCCAATGGCTGGCAGATCGAACACCGCTTCGAACAGGAGCGCCTGGCCTGGCACGCCGCCGATGGCCACTCCAGCGGCAGCGCTGCCTACCGCGCCAGCTCGATTCGTCCGGGCCTGTACCTGGTGGACTTTATCAAGCATGAGGCCGGGCAAAGCTGGTCGATCAGCCTGGTGCTGGACACGCCAAATGCCTCCTTTACCGCCGTGATTGGCCGTATGCCAGAACCGGCAGAGACCCACGAAGGCCTGTACCACCGCGCCCTGGCCGGCAAACCGCTGACCTCGGTACAGGTTGACTTCCTCCACGGCAGCCTCGACCGGCCCTGGCAGGATGGCCACTGCCTGCACGCCCCCACCGACGAATTGGTCGGCCTGCGCAACCACTATCGCTACAGCCCCAGCGAGGTCTACGAACACATCTACCTCAACCCGCGGTTCTACGCCTGGCAATGCCTTGAGGGCGTGGAGAAAGGCCTGTGCGACACCGACCGCTGCCATTACTACAAGATCGCCGAACAGCTGTACCTGTTCGTCTGGCAGGAGAAGATCGTGCCGACCCTCGGCCTGGTATTGATCGACCTGCAACAGCACCGCAGCGACGGCAAGATCTTCGGCTATGCCGGGGCGTCCTTCGACGCGCTGTCGAACTTCCCGATCAGTTCCTATTGCCAGGTGCTCAACCACACGGAGTACCCCCGTGACTGAGCCGCGCACGGTGGTGATCACCGGAGCCGGCACCGGCATCGGCGCCGCCTGCGCACGCTTGTACGCACAGGAAGGCGCGCATCTGGTGCTGATCGGTCGGCGTCGTGAGCCGCTGGAACAGGTGGCGCAGGACACCGGCGGGCTGATCCTGGTGGGCGATGCCGCCTGCCCGGACACCTGGGACGGTTTCATCCAACAAATCCGCACCCACTTCGGGCGCCTCGATGTGCTGCTGGCCTGTGCCGGTGGCCACGGCCTGGGCAGCGCGACCCAGACCAGCCCGGCCACCTGGGAAGGCGCGCTGCGCAGCAATCTCGACAGTGCGTTCTACAGCGCTCGCGCCTGCCTGCCGCTGCTGCAGGAAAGCGCCGGGAACATGGTGCTGATTGGCTCCATCGCCTCATTGGCAGCAGGCCCCGAGGTGTGTGGCTACACCACCGCCAAGCATGCGCTGCTCGGGCTCAACCGCTCGCTGGCCCGTGACTATGGGCCCCATGGCGTGCGGGTGAACGCGGTGTGCCCAGGCTGGGTGCACACACCGATGGCCGACGCGGAGATGCAGCCGTTGATGGAGGCGTACGGCGAGACCTTGCAGCAGGCCTATGCGCGCGTGTGTGCCGATGTACCGCTGCGGCGCGCCGCCCGTGCCGACGAGATCGCCAAGGTGTGCCGCTTCCTGGCCAGCGACGACGCCTCGATCATTACCGGCGCCACGTTGGTGGCGGACGGTGGGTCCAGCATCGTCGACGTGCCGACGCTGGCGTTCACGCGCCTGGAGCCTGCCCATGCCCCATGACCTGGATTTCAGCGGCCAGGTCGTGCTGGTCACCGGCGGCGCCCAGGGCATTGGCCTGGGTATCGTCCAGGCCTTTGCCCAACGCGGTGCGCGAGTGGTGATTGCCGACCGTCTGCTTGAACAGGCTGAAGCCGTGACTGCAGGGTTGTGCGCGCAAGGCTATCAAGTGGAAGCCGTTGGCGTTGACCTGGCGGATACCGAAGCGGTGTTTGCTTGCGTCCAAGGCTTGGCGCAACTGGATGTGCTGGTGCACAACGCCGGGTACTTTCCGCTGACCGCCTTTGCCGACATCACCCCAGCGATTCTGGAGCGCACCCTGGCGGTGAACCTGTCGGCGCTGTTCTGGCTGACCCAGGCGGCGTTGCCGATGTTTCGCGAACAAGGCCGGGGTTGCGTGCTGGTGACGTCTTCGGTCACCGGCAATCGGGTCGGTTATCCGGGGCTGAGCCACTATGCGGCGTCCAAAGCTGGGGTGAATGGGTTTATCCGCAATGCAGCGCTGGAGCTGGCGCCGTTGAATGTGCGGGTCAACGGCGTGGAGCCCGGCATGATCGCCACGCCGGCGATGGGCAACCTGGGCGATGCGGCCGTGAATGACAGCATCGCCCGCCGTGTGCCGCTGGGGCGCCTGGGCGCGGCGGCGGATATTGCCGGGGCGATGGTGTTTCTGGCCTCTGACCTGGCGGGCTATATCACCGGGCAGACGCTGGTGGTGGATGGTGGCGCGACGCTGCCCGAAATCTGAAACCCGATCGTTCCCACGCTC
>NZ_WKCD01000278.1:0-7256 GCF_021606625.1 Pseudomonas sp. PA-4-8C | reverse complement strand
GGCCTGGACATGCCTGGCCCAGGACTCGCGCCGCGCGTGCATCGTTTCCATGTGAATCCCCTGCTGAAAAATACAGAGGATGCGGGCAGGGGTGCTCGAGGAGAAGGTGGGCGGGCTGGACGCTTACCCTGAATCTACTCGGACATTACTTTGTCGGCTTCCATTTCTATGGCGATAGCTCCGAGGGCAAGACAACCCGATTTGAAAGTCGCTGCCTCGGTCTGTGATGGGCTGCGCCTGGTGCGTTGGTGGCACGCGCCAGATAACGCCCTAAAGCCCCTCGCCGCTGCACATTCAGATGCATCTTGGTGCAGGATGAAACTGGCATGTGTGGTGGTCTGCACATCATTAGCGAAACGGTGTGCATGCGCTGCAATGGCACGGGTAAAGCCCAAGCGAACGATGAGGACAAGCGGGCCGACAGGTGCAGGAATGGCGCTTGCTGTTTCTCTCGACCAGCGAGAAGACGTTGGCGCAGCACATGGCGGATGCCAACAAGGAGCTGAAAGCCGGTATGGAGGTGCGCATGCTCGCCGTGCCAGCGGATGCCAGCAAAGGCCTCGGCATGTTCGATGTACTGAACGGTTTTGAGGATGCAGCCGCCCTCTCCGATGCGCCCAAGGCCCGCGTAGCCAAATATTACGGCACGCCCCTCACCGCCTTCCTGCACGCACTGTGTGCGCCCGGAGAAATGCTCGGGTGGTCAGTGATCGTTCGCCGCACGGTGGAACAGTTCATCACCCAAAATCTGCCAGCCTCGGCAAGCGGTCAGGCCCAGCGTGCCGCCCTTCGCTTTGGCCTCGCAGCAGCGGCCGGGGAGTTAGCCACAGCCTTCGGCGTTACTGGCTGGCCCGATGGCACAGCCACAACCGCAGCACGGGTATGTCTGCATGCGTGGCTAGCCGAACGTGGCGGCGCCGGGAACTTCGAGGGTGATGCGATTTTGGCGCGGCTACGCCAAGTCATCGAGCGATTTGGAGAAAGCCGCTTCACCCGATGGGAATCTGCGGCCGCCAAAATCGATGAGCACGGCCCACGCACGATTGATCGGTTGGGCTTTCGCAAGCCCCTGGAACACGGCATGGGCGACGCCCTGCACACCACCAATACCTACTACGTACTGCCGGAAGCCTGGAGGGCCGAAATCTTCAAGGGCATGAACATCAGTGCAGTGAACAAGGAGTTGCTGCAACGGGGTGTGCTCGAGCCGGGAAGCGACGGAAAGGCGTACAGCTTGATTCGCCTGCCCGGGTTAGGACCTCAACGCTGCTATGTGGTGAAGACAGTTCCCGGAACGGACGAAAGCGAGGCCAAGGCCGCTTGACGGCATGCCTGCTGATTGAGATAGCGCCGGCTCATTCCCGGCCTCGCCAGCCATTCGACAACCATCCCTATCAACCGCAGCACCAGAGACAATACAGATGAACACTATCCAAGAACTGAAAGACCGCCGCGACCAACTGACCCTCGAAATGGAGAGCATTCAGCGCGACCTGGCGCCGTTCGAAGAAGCGCTGGAAAACCCGGAGGTTATCCAGCAGGGCCGTCAACCGGCAGTGCAAGATGAAATCAACGATCACAAAAGACGCATCGACTCGCGAAATCTGGAGATCAGCAACCTGAATCAAAAGATTCTTCGCCTTGAGAGATTGGCAAACCGTGAGAGCTTGGCTGCGGGATACCTCAGCGATATGGCGAACTGGAAAGCCGATGAGATGGAACTCAACGAAAAGCGCAGCAGCATCGAGACCCGGTTGCAGCAGGTCCGCCAGAGCGATCAGGAAGACATGGCAAAAGCTCGACAAGCTGAAACGGAAGCGGCCACCGCTTATGCACAGGCTGTCGCCTGGGGCGATGTAGAGGGCGAAAAAGCGGCCAACGCCGAAGCGCAAAAGGCAGCAAAAAACCTCACGGCCGCGGTTGAGCATCACCGCCGCCAGCAAATGCTCATCACCGCGCTGGAGCAGGAGCTCGTGACGATTGATCTGCACATCACAGAAGCACAAAAAGAACGCGCCAAGATCGAGAACAACGCGGCTCACCTGGCGAACACTGTGCTGGAAGAACAATGGAATGAGGCAGCGAAAGCACTGCTGGAGACCGGCGGCAAGCTGTGGGCTACACGACAACTGATTAGTCGAGACCCGATTGCACTGATGAAGCTGGATATCCCTGAACAGGGCGAGCACTTCGGAAGCTGGACCTGGCGAGAGCTCGTGGATCGCTCACATCAGCACAGCCTGCTTGACCTACTGGCGGCGTAACCTAAACCTCCCCGAAGCAACCAGCAAAAGGCGGTCGCTTTGGGCCAACCATCGGTCTAACCATGAACCCACCACCACAGAACAGCGCTCAGGTGCCTGATGACCTAAAGGCCCGAAGGCTGCATTTGAACGGAATAATTGCCGGCATGGCTGGCGTGAAAAAGCTCAACGCAAGGGCAAATGCTGAAACTAAAGTTGAGACGCTCACGATTGTTGCAATCAAGGCAGAGCTTGACTTCATTGACCTTCAACTCAAAAGAAAGGACGGGTAAATGAGAAGCGGAAGCCTAAAACAGCTTCCGCTTCGCTAGATACCCCATTACAACCAAGGCTTTAGATTTTTCAGCTTCTGATCTGTGGCGGCTGTGGGAATATGACGGCTTTCGGCCATAACAGGACATCGGTTAACGAGCGAAGAAATGAAAAGCTTTTACCAAAGCTTATTGAACAAGATAACGACGTCCATGCCTCGCACCGGCACGTTCTAAAATCATGTAGAGATTCCCCCTGAGAGGCTCCTGAGCTTTGATCAGTAAAGGTAGTACCCGATCAGTAATGAAACTTTCTGTAGCAGCCGAGCCTAGCAGACCAGTACCAAAGTTGTGCTCAGCTTTCTTCTTGGATAGCTCCGCCAACATAAACGAGATTGCATCATCATCGATTTCGTCAGTGGTAATATCGAGCCTTCCAAGCACGTAACTTTGCAATAAGCTTCGGAACTCGGAGCGCTCATTAAACTCTTTTATAAAAGCTTTTCTATTTCGAGTGCAGGCATACGTACCAAACAAATCGCCCAGTCTAAAGAGAAACCATCCCCCTTCGTCGTCGTTCATTTCATCATGCATCCATTTAAGCCACCATGTTACATCTCCAAGGTCTAACTCGCCCAAATTTTTCAGCGTCACAGGGTAGGTGCCTCCCATAATAGCGCTGGCCAAATTAACATCGCGTAATTCTAGAAGCTTTAGGAAAAAAGCTTCGCGCCCCTTCCAATCAATTTCAATACTGTCAAGAAAATTGAATGGTACATGCTGACGCTCCGCTGCTGAAAGACAGACGATTTTATCTAACTCACGAAATACTGGGTCCATGTCCAGCGGATTTACGCAGTTTGATATCAATGCGGATTTCAGTCCAAGGAATTCCTTCGAGTCTACTTGTACTTGACGGGCCAAGTCAGGCTGTACAAGGCATATTTCCCTCAATGCGTCAGCCGCCCATGATCTATCTATGAGTTCAATTAATCGAGTCGCGTGAGCATAGTTCAAACTTAACAAGGCTGAGGGGTTATCCTGCGCCAAAGATGCTGTGATATTCGCTATTGCCTCTGCAGCATAATTCACGCCTTTTAACAATAAATCACCAGCAACCGATAGCGCCTCAGGAGTAGAGTGCTCTCCTAGAATCTCGCATAAAAGCTTCGATCTGTACTGGTGCTCATCGTGGCCCTCCGGAAGTAACTTAGTTATGACAGGAAGCTCAAGCTCTTGCAGCAAAATGCCAACAGCCATGCTAAACCCTTCAAAGACATTCCAGTCTTTTGATTGATTTGAGTTAATTTCCGCTTGAATTTTATCCGCAAAACTCGCCACATCTAAAAATGTTTCCTCGGTTGCGAAACAATATATACTTTCGGCGGCCGTTAAGCAGAAGTTAAAATCATTACGTTTAACAAATAGTAAATTAACCGCCTCCTGCATCATGGAGGCACCTCTTATCGAGGCAAGCAGGCCAAGGGCAATTCCTCCGAGCGACGCTCCAAAATCTATAAATTTACGAATTATTCCTTCATGCACCCCTGAAACCTGAAGTCCAAATCTAATTGCTGATTCCACTTTTGGTGGAAGCTCTCCACCCTCTTCTCTTAAATGGTATAGAATTTCAAGCAGCTCTGACACTATTTCGTCACGTCCAAACTCTGAGTATTTCGACGCACTGATCGCCAAGGCAAGATCTGCTTTAACGACATCATCAAAAAAACTTTTCGCTCGAGCATCTGGGAGAAAACTCAGAGTTAAAAACAGACCTTGATCCCATCTTCTTAGAGACAGCTTTTCCTTAAGCTCACGGGGATCTGCGCTATAGCGCTTAGCCAACTCATTGGCAGCGAGGTATTCCGTTATGGACTGGTGAACAAATCCAATTCTTCCCTTTGTATACGGGATCAGAATTGACTCAGATACGAGCCAGTTTACTATTTCTATCGGAGTGGGACCGTCTTGTTCAATCAAAAACTCGTTCAAGTCGTCTATAAGATTTGCGATTTGAAAAGCCTCCGCACCTTTATCCAAAGCGTTGTAAGCTGTAATTGAAAGAGCTTCTTGTATGTCTAGATTTAAATGGAATCGCTTGTAGAAAGCAGAAGTTACGTTATCAAAAAGACACTTATAAAAATCTTTAGGCTGAGCTTGGGGAGGCAAATTGATTTTTCCAGACACTATATATTTGAAGTAAAACGGCCTTTGAATTAATCGAAACATTTCCTTGCTAAATCTACCTTCAAAATTTATTCCAAGCCGCGTTAGCTCAGCTGTAACAGCTTCTTCCTCAATGAAGTCAAGACGAAACGTTTGAAACTCTAAGCGTGAAAGCCCATCGGTGGTGCGAGAGCCTATGACAAGAGACGCATCTCCCAAACTTCCAATAAACTCTAGAAAGTCAGCCTCATATGAACCATTTTCCAAAAATTCCCGTGGCATCTCATTAAAGGAATCTATGAATATTTTCACCTTGTAGGATGTTATCAGATCATGAAGTGGCAATTTTTCCGGTAGAGATTGATTCACTAATGCATCCAGATCTCCACGATATAGCTTCAAATCTACTATTATCGGAACTACAACGAGATCTCTAACGAAATTGCCTGAAAGGCAAATCTCATTTAATTGATCGGCCAACCTAGCAGCAGCTCTATGCAGAGAGTAAGTTTTCCCAGCGCCAGGTAAACCTATCAATATGGCCCTTGGCGGCCCAAAATCAAGTAATTTATCGACTAAACCGTGATAATAACGATGAGATTCAAATCCTGTATTTTTTTTCCTGCCACCCTCTTGGTTTACACGAATGGGTAGCTCAGGGTGTTGCTTTGGATGCCTACTTAATGCTGCCGCATGTCGTGCTAATGAGAGAAGTACGTCAGATGACTCCGGGTCGAACTTCAATTTTTCACTCTCATTCGAACGTTCTAAAAAAGAATCGAGTAGAGAGAGCAGCGGAGCATGATCTCGCGAGCTATCAGGACGAATTACAGTATCATAACCAATTAGATGAATTCCGTAGTTGCGGCGCCAGTAATCAACTTCTTGCTCATGCACATCTGCCATTATAGCGTAATGATCCCGAACTCCACCTTTATAGGTGTTGGCGAGCAAATCTCTGATATAAATGAAATCGGGATCACGAAGTCCAAATCCAATATATAAAACGGGCCTACTCGCCAATAGCATTTTTACAGACTCTAAAGCAGCTTGACTTTCGCCATGTGGTAACAAGCGTCGGTACTGCTCCCGGGTCAAGATTATGCTTTCACTATCTCCAGCATCGCCATGAGGCTTAAATATGAAATCGACAGCTCTCGCATGAACGATTTCTGCAGTTTCTGTCAATTGCCTATTAGTTACAGCGGATCGATAAAATCTGTCCGGCTGCCATTCCCTAAGGCTTTGCTCAATCAAGTCATCATAATTTGTTGTGATGTAGCACCTTGGTCCTAGCGACACTATCTTTCGATGAATTTCGTGGGGTTTCGCTCTACCATATCGACACGCGGCACGTACAAACTCTCCTATCTGTTGCTTGGTCAGCTTATCAAACCCGTAACTTGCTGCTTGCAATAAGTCTCCCTTGTTAGCTTCAGCTCGTATTAGATCAGCTCCTCCCGCTCGTTGCTCTACGAAGACTGCCAGCTCTTCAATCATCCCCGACCATGTTGGCAGACCTGACCAAAGTGAAATTCCAGAACCGATGAATATAATGGTATCTGGCTGATTGAGTATTTGCTTCAGATTTATCATGCTTTTAATACTCGCAATTAAATTATTTCCACTTAGCCTTCAATGAAAAACAGAGGTTTCACTTTCCATCAGATACATTTCTTCAAGCATAGTATGCTTTTTGAATTTTCATCCGCTTAGCCAGATCGTATAGAGATTTAAAAAAAATTCTCAACTGAATCGATCCTGGTTTTGTAGACGACGGATTACCGCTTCTGGCCGGTTGCTGCCCCTCGCGACAGGCGGCAATCGGCCATTAGCTGCCTCTAACAATTTTTACTATTTGGCGCTTTCACCGATATCTGCCAACTAGGCCTCGACGGGCACGTCCGTTTGATTTGTTTCAGTTCGATCTTGGTTGCGGGACGAGTCGCGGCGTAGCAGAGCACACGACCAATCGGCTCGAGCCGCGCGTCATCGCCACGTAAAGATGACGAGCATCCATGTTCTCAGGGTTGGGAATCACCGCAACTTGTGCCTCCAATCCCTTCAATAGCAGGGTACTACCAATAGCCCGCCGAGCTAGTTGTCGGCTTTCATGGCGATTGCGTTCGCGCTCTCGAATTGTGGCCTCCACAAAGGTACAACCACCTCCGGCTGCAGTCTCCATAGCTCGCAGGCAGCCATACAGCACCTCGGGGCGATATACTCGCGCGTGCTCTTGGCGCATCAAAGCTCTAATCGCTTCCGTGGCCAGCAGAAAGGTTGGAGTCGCGGCGAATGCCACCAATGCGGCCTCCGCCGGAGTAGGCATAGTGCGAGCAGAACCACGTCGGAGGATATCCAGGCGTGGCAGTAATGCGGCAGCGCCGACTTGCGTTATCGTCTCGGCGGCAAAATTGACGAGTTGCGCAGCGGCGTCCGCTGCCTGTAAGTCGAATCTCCGGCCGAAGCTCGTGAGGTCCCCTAGATCTACCGGTTCGACTGCAGTAGCACCAGGGGTTTGACTGGCCATTTGTCTGCGTCCTCGGGTGTTGCGGCTGTCGCCTATCACCAGGAC
>NZ_WKCD01000277.1:0-7274 GCF_021606625.1 Pseudomonas sp. PA-4-8C | reverse complement strand
GCTTGACCATGACCAACCTGACCCGCGCCAACCTGTGCCGCGCGGTGGTCGAAGGCACCACCTTCGGCCTGCGTTATGGCCTCGACCTGCTGCGCCAGACCGGCCTGCAAAGCCAGAGCATCCGCCTGATCGGCGGAGGCTCGAAAAGCCCGCTGTGGCGGCAGATGGTCGCCGATATCATGCACACCGAAGTAGTGTGTACCGAACAGAGCGAGGCCGCCGCCCTGGGCGCGGCGATCCAGGCGGCGTGGTGCCAGAGCGGCGAACCGCTGGCCAGCCTGTGCGACAAATGCGTGAGCATTGACCCTGCCAGCCGCACCTTACCCGTGGCCGCCAATGTCAGCGCCTATCAACAGGCGTATGAGCGTTATCAACAGCACGTGGCAACCCTTTAAGAGCGAGCAACTATGTATCTGGTGTGTGGTGAAGCGCTGTTTGATTTCTTCAGCGAGGAGGATGCCAGCGGGCAGGCCGCCAAGCTCAATTACAAGGCGATTGCCGGTGGCTCGCCATTCAACGTGGCGGTGGGTCTGCGCCGCCTGGGGATCGAGTCGGGGTTCTTCGCCGGCCTGTCCACCGATTACCTTGGACGGCGCTTGCAGCAAGTACTGAAAGACGAAGGTATCAGCGAACGCTTTCTGGTTGAGTTCGACGCGCCGACCACCCTGGCGATGGTCGCCGTGGGCGCCAACGGCTCGCCGCAGTACAGCTTTCGCGGCGAAGGCTGCGCCGACCGGCAATTGCAACTGACGCACCTGCCGCCCCTGAGCGATGAGATTCGCGGGCTGCATGTGGGCTCGTTTTCACTGGTGGTACAGCCCATTGGTGACACGCTGCTGAGCCTGGTCAAGCGTGAAAGCGGCAAGCGCCTGATCAGCCTCGACCCCAACGTGCGCCTTAACCCGCAGCCCGATATTCATCTGTGGCGTGCGCGCGTCGCAGAGCTGGTGCAACACGCCGACCTGATCAAGGTCAGCGACGAAGACCTGCACCTGCTCTACCCCGAACAGACACCGGAAAGCGTGCTGCAAGGCTGGCTGCAACACCGTTGCCAATTAGTGTTCCTCACCCGTGGTGGCGATGGCGCGTCGGTGTTTAGCCGTCAGCATGGCACCTGGTCGCAACCTGCGGTTAAGGTGGTGATGGCCGATACGGTGGGCGCTGGTGATACCTTCCAGGCGGCGCTGATTGCGTGGCTGACGGAACAGCAGTTGGATTCAGTTGACGGGCTGCAAAACCTGAGCCGCGAGCAGATCGACGCCATGCTGGGTTTCGCGATTCGGGCTGCCGCCCTGACCTGCGGCAAGACAGGGCCGGACCTGCCCTATCGTCACCAATTGGATTGAGGCGAGCGGACAAAAAATCAAAGTGCCAGCATGCAGGCCACGTATTCCGTGGCCTGCGCGTCATGTACAAAAAAATTGCGCTACTGAAAAACTGTGCTAAACCCAAAAACAGGAGCAGTTATTACAACAAACCTAGGACACCCCCATGCAAAAGCCCAGTGGTTTCTCGACCCGGGCCGTTTTAGCTGTCGGCCTCATCTCATTGCAATACATGATCCCTCAATCCTCCCACGCCGCCTGCGTTCTCACCCCGGGAACCGGTAACGACACCTACACGTGCGACAGCGGCAGCAGTCCCGGCTTGACCGATCTTTCCGGGGATAACCGCCTGAACCTCCCTGCGGGCGGCACCGGTACCATCAACGGTAATGTCACCTTTGGCCCTGGGGTCGATGCCGTGCGCATCGACTCGGGCCTGATCACCGGTGTGGTGCAACAAGGCGCCGGTATCGACGATTTCCTCATGACGGGCGGGCAGATCCTGGCCCTGTTCCAGGGCGATGGTCTCGACACCTTCAGAATGGAGGGCGGCACCATCGTCGGTGCTTTTGAGGACGGCGATGTGGCCTACCAGAGCGGTGGCACTATCGGTCGGGTCAATATGAAGCTGGATAAAAACTTCTATGAAATGACCGGGGGGACCATTGAAGGCAACTTGGTCACCGGCTTTGATGTCGACACGATCCGCATGTTAAACGGCTTCATAGGTGGCAACATCAGTACCAGCGGCGGCGATGACAGCATTACCGTCAGCGGTGGCGTGATCAATGGCGAGATTCGCGCCAGCGTCGGCAACGATACGTTTAACTGGCTGGGTGGAGGCCAGATCAACTCGTCGGTATTGATGGGTGATGGCGACGACACTGCCCTGCTCCGCAACCTCAGTGAAAGCCTGCTGGCCAGTACGCCGTCGGTCGATGGCGGCCTGGGCAACGATCAACTGACCTTCGATAACACCACCTCCAGTACGCCCGCACGCTATGTCGGCTGGGAGACGGTCAACCTCGACAACGCCTCGCGCTTTGACCTGGCCGGGGATTTTTTCCTTGGCGACAGTGCGAGCAATACCGGTACGTTCAACATCGATGGCAGCAGCACGCTGGCCGTGACCCAAGGCGCTATTCGCCCCTATACCGCAGGCCAATTGGCAACGCTGAACAACGCCGGCACGATCGACATGACCGGCGACAACAGCGCGACCAGCGTCTTGACGGTGCATGGCAACTACGTAGGCAACAACGGCCGGTTGCATCTGCAAACCGTACTCGGCGATGAAAACTCGGCCACCGACAAGCTGGTGGTTTCCGACGGCAGCATCAGTGGCCACACGCAACTGGGCGTCAGCAACCTCGGCGGTGCCGGTGGGCTGACCCAGAACAACGGCATCGAAGTGGTCCAGGCGCTCAACGGCGCTGTCAGCAGCACCGATGCGTTCGCCTTGAACGGCTCGGTCTCCGCCGGGGCCTATGAGTACATGCTGTTCAAGGGCGGCGTTACCGCCGGCACAGAAAACAACTGGTATCTGCGCTCCTCGTTGGTAGCGGTGCAACCGCCGGCCGTTCCCTCCGTGCCGCCGCCCGTTGTACCGCCGGTAGCGGTGGCGCCCATTCCACCCACTGCGCCAGTGGTCGGCCCCGATGAGCCGCCCGTGGAGCCGCCCACCGCACAGCCGGTGGCACCGATCGAGCCGCTCGCGCCACCGCCCAGCCCAGTCGCCGCAGTCACGTCACCGCAATCGGCGGCCAGCAACCCTGTGCTGCCAAGCGCCGTGGCCGGTGCGGCGCCTATTGCACTGTATCGCCTGGAGGTGCCGGTCTATTCAGTGGACATCCCCGCTGCGCAGGTAATGACGCTGCAAGCCCTCGGTACCTTTCATGAACGCCAGGGCGAGCAAAGCCTGCTGACCGAGACCGGTGCAGTGCCGGCAGGTTGGGCCCGCGCCTATGGCAGTGACTTCAACAAAAGCTGGTCGGGCACGGTAACGCCGAGTTTTGACGGCACGTCCAAGGGCTACCAGGTCGGCCATGACCTCTATGCCAGCGAAACCGGCGGTGGGCAGACTCAACGCTTTGGCCTGTTTATCGGCCAGAGCCGCCTGCGCGGCGACGTAAAAGGGTTTGCGCTGGGCTGGCAGGACCATCGCGCCGGGCGGATCAAACTCGACGGTGACAACTTCGGCGCCTACTGGACCCTCACCGATCCCACCGGCTGGTACGTCGACCTCGTCGCCATGGGCACCCGCCTGGACGGGGACAACAAGTCCGATCGAGGAGTGAAGATGGACATCGAGGGCCACGCCTTGACGTTATCGGCCGAAGCCGGCTACCCGATCACGCTGTCCGAACATTGGGTGGTGGAGCCACAAGCCCAGGTGATCGGCCAGAAAATCGACCTGGATAGCCAGCACGATGGCATCTCCAAGGTCTCCTTCGACTCTCAGGAGTACTGGACCGGCCGCCTCGGTGCACGCCTGAAAGGCCGTTATCTAGTCAGCAACATGCCCGTGGAGCCGTACCTGCGGGCCAATGTCTGGCACACCTTTGGCGGCAGTGACACGGTGACGTTCGATGATGTGGACCGGATCAAGAGCGATCACAAGTCCTCCACCGCCGATATTGGCGCCGGCGTCGTGGCTCAATTGTCATCCGCGGTCAGCGCATATGTGGAGGGCAAATATGGAACCGGGCTGGACGACAATAACTTTGAGGGCGCCAGCGGTAGTATCGGCGTGAGAGTGAGCTGGTAAAGGTGAAGTCTTGTCAGCGTTGGGCCTGGCACATACCAGGCCCACGGTCTCAATTGACCCTCAAGCGATCAACTAGTGATAACCGCGCCCGCCTGCTCGTTGCAGGACCGGTGCGTGGTTGTGCCTGAGGTCCTCACGCAACCCGGTGATCAGGTTGCAAATGGCTCGACTGCTGTCGAGTTTGTCGGCGTTTATACCTTTGACTTCCAAATCCACCCGGTCGCGGTCGCGGTCGTCGTAGACTTTAATCGTCAACGAGGCATCTTCGGCCTTGGTGCATTCGCACCGTTTAGGCAGGAAACTTCCTTCAATAATGCTGCGAAGCTCTAGTTCTGAAAGCATGGCTAACCTCTCCTTTTTTGAGACTGCCAACAGTTATATGTATCCGACAGGCACTTGCCTGCCACGTCTTGCCAACCCTGGAAGACGCTTTCAATCAGTAAGCCTACTCGGCAAAAACCGTGGTGGTTGTAACCTTTCCTCATAAGCAAACCGCTTGCTCATATTAAAGAAAACGGCCTGTTCGGCATCATCGCCGAACTACATCGATTAAACGTTTAACCCGCAGCGTGGGGGGACAGGCGTTTATGTGGAAATCCTTTTTTCGGCAACATATCGCAACCAATCAGCCCACCACCGTTAAGCCGACGGAGGTTTGCGATAACCATACGAAACATATACGATTCGTATATCAATTAAACACAGTGAACCTTATGGGCATCGTCAAGATCACCGATCAGCTGCACGAACAACTGCGCCTGGCCAGCGCCGCCATGGACCGCTCCATCAACGCCCAGGCCGAGTTCTGGATCAAGATCGGCCTGCTCGCCGAACTCAACCCGCATCTGCCTTACAACGAGCTGATCAACAAGCTGTTGCTGGACAAACCCGACCTGATCCGGGGGCGTAGCTGATGATCAAGACCCCCGCACAGTTGGCCGTAATGCGTGAAGCCGGGCGCCTGTTGGCGCAGGTCTTCGACATGCTCGACGGCTTCGTCGCCGCCGGCCGCTCTACCCTGGAGCTGGACAGCGCCGTCGAAGCCTTCATCCGCAATGACCTCAAGGCCCGCCCTGCCAGCCTGGGGCAGTACGACTACCCCTTCTGCATCAACACCTCGATCAACGAAGTGGTGTGCCACGGCATGCCCAGCGCCAAGCAATTGCTCAAGGACGGCGACATCATCAACATCGACATCACCCTGGAAAAAGGCGGCTTCATTGCCGACTCCAGCAAGATGTACATGATCGGCAACGTGACGCCCAAGGCCAGGCGCCTGGTGGACATGACCTTCGAGGCGATGTGGGCCGGTATCCGCCAGGTCAAGCCCGGCGCGCGCCTGGGCGATATCGGCCATGCGATCCAGAGCCACGCGCAAGCCAATGGCTACAGCGTGGTGCGCGAATACTGCGGCCACGGCATCGGCCGGCAAATGCACGAAGAACCGCAAATCCTGCACTTCGGCCGCCCCGGCACCGGCCTGGAACTGCGCGAAGGCATGGTGTTTACCATCGAGCCGATGCTCAACCAGGGCAGCGCCAAAACCCGCAGCCTGAAAGACGGTTGGACGGTGGTCACCAAGGACAACAGCCTCTCGGCGCAATGGGAACATACCGTGGCGGTGACGGCGGATGGGTTTGAAGTGCTGACCTTGCAAACCCCTCAAAACCTTCACACCCTGTAGGAGCGAGCTTGCTCGCGAAGGCCTCAAGGACCACGCGTTAAACCAGGCTACCCACTTCTTCGTTGACGTTTTTCGCGAGCGAGCTCGCTCCTACAGTGGACTTGGCTTCCAGCTCGCGCACCAGCGGCAATACACGTTTACCGAAATACTCCACTTCCTCCTGGAAGTGCAGAAAGCCTGCGAGCACCAAGTCCACCCCCACGGCCTTGAGTGCGACGATGCGCTCGGCGATCTGCTGCGGCGTGCCGATCAGGTTGGTCTTGAAGCCATCGTTGTATTGCACCAGGTCCTCAAAGCTGGACTTGGCCCAGTTGCCCTCGCCCTCCGGCGACGCCTTGCCTGCTTGCCTGGCCGCGTCACCAAAGGCATTGACCGCCTCCGGGTCGGCTTGGTCGATGATCTGCGCCAGCACCGCCTGCGCCTCCTCCTCCGTGTCGCGGGCGATCACAAAGGCATTCACCCCCACCTTCACCGAATGCTGGTTGGCAGCGGCCTTGGCGCGAATATCATCGACCTGTGCCTTGACGCCTTCGGGCGTATTGCCATTGGTGAAATACCAATCCGACACCCGCGCCGCCATGTCCCGCGCCGCCCGCGAACTGCCGCCCTGGAAGATCTCCGGTTGGCCCACGGGCTTGGGCTTGAGGGTGTAATGGTTGAAGCGATAGAAAGCGCCCTTGAAGGTGAAATCGTCCTGGGTCCAGATGCCTTTGAGGGCACGGATAAACTCTTCGGAACGTCGATAGCGCTCATCGTGCTCCAGCCAATGTTCGCCAATGGCGTGGAATTCGCCCTTGAACCAGCCGCTGACGATATTCACCGCGATACGGCCATTGGTGAGTTGGTCGATGGTCGCCAACTGCTTGGCCGCCAACGCCGGTTGCCACGGCCCGGGCAGAATCGCCGCGATGACCTTGAGGGTGGTGGTTGCCGCGAGCAACGCATGGCTGAACGCCACGGATTCATGCTGGTTTTCGGCGCCGTAGCCTGCGGTGAAGCGAATCTGGGTCAAGCCATACTCAAAGCCCGCCGCCTCCGCCAGTTGCGCCAGTTTGCGGTTGTACTCGATGCCCCAGTGGGTACGCTGTTCAATCTTGCTGACGACCAACCCACCGCTGACATTGGGTACCCAATAGGCAAATTTCACGGCTTGCTGACTCATCGGACGGTACCTCGCACAGGGGATGTACCAGTGCTTACGCAGCAAGCGTGCCAGGGGCAGGCAAATGCCCGTAGCCTGGGGGTTGCGGGAAAAAAGCGGGATTGACGCGATGGCTTGCCAGTGTCCGGGATCGCAGCAGTTTGTGGATCTGCTGTTGCTGGAGCAACAGTTGCGACCAGCACCAAGCGTACCCACGATGCGAAGCGAGTCGCTCTTGATCTTGATCTGCTTTTGATCTCAGGCGCCCCGTTAAACCACGCTGGCCGGAATTCGACAGGGATTTGGGGGGTAAACCGGCAGGGATGCCGGTTTAGCCGCCCCGCGCCATGGATGGCG
>NZ_WKCD01000276.1:0-7341 GCF_021606625.1 Pseudomonas sp. PA-4-8C | reverse complement strand
GTGCTGCACAGTTCATCGCCACCGCACCGGTGGAAGAAATCGCCCGTGTGTTCAAGGAGTATGGTGAAGAGCGCTTCGCCGGGCGCATGGCGCGTGCCGTGGTCGAGCGCCGCGAAATCCAGCCGTTCGAACGCACCGCTGACCTGGCCGAAGTGCTGAAGGTTGCCAATCCGGCCTGGGAAAAGGGCAAGAACCCGGCGACCCGTGCGTTCCAGGGCCTGCGCATTCACGTCAACAACGAATTGGGCGATCTGGAAGCCGGCCTCGAAGCCGCTCTGGATGCTTTGGAAGTGGGCGGTCGCCTGGTGGTGATCAGCTTCCACTCCCTGGAAGACCGCATCGTCAAACTCTTCATGCGTCGTCTGGTCAAGGGCGAATCCGACAACCTGCCGCGTAACCTGCCGGTGCGTTTCGAAGCCTTTGTGCCGAAAATCAAAATCCATGGCAAAGCGCAGTTCGCTTCCGAAGCCGAACTCAAGGCCAACCCACGTTCCCGTAGCGCCGTCATGCGTGTTGCGGAGAAGTTGCGGTGAGCAAGCTTTTCGCCAAGCCCCTCCCGGGCGGCAGCTTCTTTATGTTGCTGCTGTTTGTCGGCGTGCTGGTGTCCGCGATTGCGGTGTCCTACAGCGCCCACTGGAACCGTCAGTTGCTCAATACCCTGTACGGGGAATTGAGCGTGCGTGATAAAGCCCAGGCAGAGTGGGGCCGGTTGATCCTTGAGCAAAGCACCTGGACGGCCCACAGCCGTATCGAAGTGCTGGCCACCGAACAGCTGAAGATGCACATCCCTGGCGCGGCTGAAGTCCGCATGGTGGCGCCATGATGAAACTCGAAGGGGCACTCTACCCGTGGCGCTTTCGCCTGATGCTCGGCTTGCTGGCATTGATGGTGGGCGCGATCGTCTGGCGCATCTTCGACCTGCAGGTCGTCGACCGCGACTTCCTGATCGGCCAGGGTGACGCCCGCAGCCTGCGGCATATTCCGATTCCTGCACACCGCGGCCTGATCACCGACCGTAATGGCGAGCCCCTGGCCGTCAGTACCCCGGTGACCACCCTGTGGGCCAACGCCAAGGAACTGCAAGTTGCCAAGGACAAGTGGCCTGAACTGGCGGCTGCCCTGGGGCAAGACCGCAAGGCCCTGACCGAGCGCCTGGAAGCCCAGGCCAACAAAGAATTCATCTACCTGGTGCGCGGGCTTACCCCTGAGCAAGGCCAGCAAGTGCTCGACCTTAAAATCCCCGGTGTCTACGGCATCGAGGAGTTTCGTCGTTTCTACCCGGCCGGTGAAACCACCGCGCACATGGTGGGCTTCACCGACATCGATGACCACGGCCGCGAAGGGGTCGAACTGGCCTATGACGAGTGGCTGGCTGGGGTTCCGGGCAAACGCCAGGTCATCAAGGATCGGCGCGGCAGATTGATCAAGGACGTCCAGGTCACCAAAAACGCCAAGGCCGGCAAGCCTCTGGCGTTGTCGATCGATTTGCGCCTGCAATACCTGGCCAACCGCGAACTGCGTAACGCGATCATCGAGAACGGCGCCAAAGCCGGCAGCCTGGTGATCATGGACGTGAAGACCGGCGAGATCCTCGCCATGGTCAACCAGCCGACCTATAACCCCAACAACCGTCGCAACCTGCAACCGGCGATGATGCGTAACCGCGCAATGATCGACGTGTTCGAGCCGGGTTCGACCATGAAAGCCATCTCCATGAGCGCTGCCCTGGAAACCGGGCGCTGGAAACCTAGCGACAAGGTCGAGGTTTACCCAGGCACCTTGCAGTTGGGCAAATACACTATTCGTGACGTATCCCGCACTGAAGGTCCGGTGCTGGATCTGACAGGCATCCTGATCAACTCCAGTAACGTGGGCATGAGTAAGGTTGCCTTCGACATTGGCGGTGAAACGATCTATCACCTGGCGCAAAAAATCGGCCTGGGGCAACCCACCGGCCTCGATTTCCCAGGTGAGCGCGTGGGCAACCTGCCGAACTACCGCGAATGGAGAAAAGCCGAGACTGCCACGCTGTCCTACGGCTACGGCCTGTCGGTGACCGCCATCCAGTTGGCCCACGCTTTCTCGGTATTGGCCAATAACGGCCGCATGGTTCCACTGAGCCTGATCCATGTCGACGAAGCGCCAAAAGCCACCCAAGTGATCCCGGAAAACGTCGCCAAGACCATGCAAGGCATGCTGCAACAAGTGATCGAGGCACCGCGTGGCGTATTCCGCGCCCAGGTGCCGGCGTACCACGTTGCGGGCAAGTCGGGTACGGCGCGTAAGACTTCGGTGGGCACCAAAGGCTATGCCGAAAACTCCTACCGTTCGCTGTTCGCCGGCTTCGGCCCAATGAGCGACCCGCGCTACGCCATCGTCGTGGTCATCGACGAGCCTAGTAAAGCCGGCTACTTCGGTGGCCTGGTTTCGGCCCCGGTGTTCAGCAAAGTGATGTCCGGCACCCTGCGCCTGATGAACATCACGCCGGACAACCTGCCGCCGACCCAACAAGCCAACGCCGGCCCGCCGGCCGCTGCTGTTAAAGCCAATGGAGGGCGCGGCTGATGTCTCTTAGCCTGAACAAGATTTTTGCCCATGCCGGCCACGATCTGCTGATTCGTGAGCTGACCCTGGACAGCCGTAATGTGCGCGCCGGTGATCTGTTCCTGGCGGTACCCGGCGGTAAGCTCGATGGCCGTGCGCATATCGCCGATGCCCTGCAACGCGGTGCGGCGGCGGTTGCCTATGAAGTGCAAGGCGCCACCGTGCTGCCGATCACCGATGTGCCGTTGATTCCGGTCAAGGGCCTGGCTGCGCAGCTTTCTGACATCGCCGGGCGTTTCTACGGTGACCCGAGCCGCCAACTCAACCTGGTGGGCGTGACGGGTACCAACGGCAAGACCAGCGTGACCCAATTGGTCGCCCAGGCGTTGGACCTGCTGGGTCAGCACTGCGGCATCGTCGGCACCCTGGGCACCGGTTTCTATGGCGCGCTGCAAAGCGGCCTGCACACCACGCCAAACCCGATTGCCGTACAAGCGACCCTGGCCGACCTGAAAAAGGCCGGCGCCAAGGCGGTTGCCATGGAAGTGTCTTCCCACGGTCTGGACCAAGGGCGTGTCACTGCCCTGGCCTTTGACGTGGCGGTGATGACCAACCTGTCCCGCGATCACCTCGACTACCACGGCACCATGGAAGCGTACGCCGCAGCCAAGGCCAAGCTGTTTGCCTGGAATGACCTGAAGTGCCGGGTGGTCAACCTCGACGACGCGTTTGGCCGCCAACTGGCGGGCCAAGACAGCGACGCGCGCTTGATCAGCTATAGCCTGCAAGATGCCAGCGCCTACCTGTATTGCCGCGAAGCCCAATTCAATGACGAAGGCGTGCGTGCCACCTTGGTGACGCCGCAGGGCGAGCACCACTTGCGCAGCACCTTGCTCGGGCGGTTCAACCTGAGTAACGTGCTCGCCGCTATCGGCGCACTGCTGGGCCTGGACTACGCCCTGGATGAAATCCTGCGGGTACTGCCAAAGCTGGAAGGCCCGGCCGGTCGCATGCAGCGCCTGGGTGGCGGCACACAACCGCTGGTGGTGGTCGATTACGCCCACACTCCGGATGCCCTGGAAAAAGTCCTCGAAGCCCTGCGCCCACATGCCAAGGGCAAACTGTTGTGCCTGTTCGGTTGCGGCGGTGATCGCGATCGCGGCAAGCGCCCATTGATGGCCGAGATTGTCGAGCGCCTGGCCGATGGCGTACTCGTCACCGACGACAACCCACGCAGCGAAGACCCGAGCCAGATTTTCGACGACATCCGTGTCGGCTTCAAAGACGCCTCCAAGGCCACCTTTGTCGCGGGCCGTGGCGCCGCCATTGCGCAGTTGATCGCCAGTGCCGGCGCGGACGATGTAGTGGTGCTGGCGGGTAAAGGTCACGAGGACTATCAGGAAATCAACGGTGAGCGCCATGCCTTCTCTGATCTGGTCGAGGCGGATCACGCCCTGACCGCCTGGGAGGTCGCCCATGCTTAAAGCGATGACATTCAGCGAGCTGGCCCAGGCCCTGTCGGCCCGTGTGCTGTCGAGCGACTGCACATTCAATGGCGTGAGTATCGACAGCCGTAACATCCAGCCGGGGCAACTGTTTGTCGCCCTGGCCGGCCCGCGTTTCGATGGCCACGACTACCTCAACGACGTTGCCGCCAAAGGTGCCGTCGGTGCCCTGGTACAGCGTGAAGTGGCCGATTCCGCCTTGCCGCAATTGCTGGTAGCCGACACCCGCCTGGCCCTGGGCCAACTGGGCGCGCTTAACCGCGCCGCTTTTGATAAGCCGGTGGCGGCCATTACCGGTTCCAGCGGCAAGACCACGGTCAAGGAACTGCTTGCCGGCGTCTTGCGCACGCGCGGGCCGGTACTCGCGACCCGTGGCAACCTGAACAATGATTTCGGCGCACCGCTGACCCTGCTCGAACTGGCCCCGGAACACACGGCGGCAGTGATCGAACTGGGGGCTTCGCGCATCGGCGAAATCGCCTACACCGTGGCGCTGACCCAGCCGCACGTGGCGATCATCAATAACGCCGGTACCGCCCATGTCGGCGAGTTCGGCGGCCCGGAAAAAATCGTCGAAGCCAAGGGCGAAATCCTTGAAGGCCTCGACGCTTCGGGCACTGCGGTACTGAACCTGGATGACAAGGCCTTCGAGACCTGGCATGTACGCGCCGCCGGTCGCAAGGTCCTGACGTTTGCGGTGCTCAATGCCGCAGCCGATTTTTACGCCTCCAACATCAATGTCGATGCCCGTGGCTGCCCGTCTTTCACCTTGCACACCCCGCAAGGTGATGAGCACGTGCAGTTGAATTTGCTAGGCAACCATAACGTCGCCAACGCCTTGGCCGCCGCCGCTGCCGCCCATGCCCTGGGTGTGTCGCTGTTCGGTATTGCCACAGGCCTGGGCGCGGTGCAGCCGGTCAAGGGCCGCACCGTGGCGCAACTGGCTGGCAACGGCATGCGCGTGATCGATGACACCTACAACGCCAACCCGTCCTCCATCAATGCCGCTGTGGACCTGCTCAAAGGCTTTGATGGGCGCAAGGTCCTGGTACTGGGCGACATCGGCGAACTGGGCGATTGGGCTGAACAAGGCCACCGTGAAGTCGGCGCCTATGCCGCCGGCAAAGTGGACGCGCTCTACGCCGTTGGTACGAACATGGCCCATGCGGTCAACGCTTTCGGCCCTGGCGCGCGGCACTTCGCCAGCCAGGCCGAGCTGATCCAGGCGTTGACGGCGGCTGAACATGACACACACACAACCATTTTGATCAAGGGATCGCGCAGCGCGGTGATGGAAAACGTCGTCGCAGCCTTGTGTGGCTCAAGTACGGAGAAACATTAATGCTGCTGCTGCTGGCTGAGTATCTGCAACAGTTCCACAAAGGCTTCGCGGTCTTCCAGTACCTGACCCTGCGCGGGATCCTGGGTGTGCTGACCGCGCTGTCTTTGTCGCTGTTTTTAGGGCCGTGGATGATCCGCACCCTGCAGAACCTGCAAATTGGTCAATCGGTTCGTAACGACGGCCCGCAGTCGCACCTGTCCAAGTCCGGAACGCCCACCATGGGCGGTGCGCTGATTCTGTCGTCCATCGGCGTCAGCACCTTGCTGTGGGCCGACCTGCATAACCGCTACGTGTGGGTGGTGCTGCTGGTGACCCTGCTGTTCGGTGCCATCGGCTGGGTGGATGACTACCGCAAAGTGATCGAGAAAAACTCCAAGGGGCTGCCAAGCCGCTGGAAGTATTTCTGGCAGTCGGTGTTCGGCCTGGCCGCCGCGATCTTCCTGTACACCACCGCGCCAAGTGCCGTGGAAACCACCTTGATCATCCCGATGCTCAAGGACGTGAGCATCCCGCTGGGTGTTGGTTTTGTGGTGCTGACCTACTTCGTGATCGTCGGCTCCAGCAACGCGGTGAACCTGACCGACGGCCTCGACGGCCTGGCGATCATGCCGACGGTGATGGTGGGCGGCGCGCTCGGCATCTTCTGCTACCTGTCGGGTAACGTGAAATTCGCGGAATACCTGTTGATTCCTTATGTACCGGGCGCTGGTGAACTGATCGTGTTCTGCGGCGCGCTGATCGGTGCCGGCCTGGGGTTCCTGTGGTTCAACACCTACCCGGCACAAGTCTTCATGGGCGACGTCGGCGCACTGGCGCTGGGCGCGGCCTTGGGCACCATCGCGGTGATCGTTCGCCAGGAAATCGTGCTGTTCATCATGGGCGGCGTGTTCGTGATGGAAACCCTGTCGGTGGTCATCCAGGTCGCGTCCTTCAAGTTGACCGGGCGCCGCGTGTTCCGCATGGCGCCGATTCACCACCACTTTGAACTCAAGGGCTGGCCTGAGCCACGCGTGATTGTCCGCTTCTGGATCATCACCGTGATTCTGGTACTGGTCGGCCTTGCCACCCTGAAACTGAGGTAGAAACGAGTGTCCCTGATCGCTTCAGACCACTTCCGCATCGTTGTCGGCCTCGGCAAGAGCGGCATGTCCCTGGTTCGCTTCCTGGCGAACCGGGGCACGTCGTTTGCTGTGGCCGATACGCGGGAAAATCCACCGGAGCTGGTCACGCTGCGCCGTGACTACCCGCACGTGGAAGTGCGTTGTGGCGAGCTGGATGTCGAGTTTCTGTGCCGTGCCGATGAGCTCTACGTGAGCCCGGGCCTGGCCCTGGCGACACCGGCCCTGCAAGCGGCGGCGGCCCGTGGCGTGAAGTTGTCCGGCGATATCGACCTGTTCGCGCGCAACGCGAAGGCGCCGATCGTGGCCATCAGCGGTTCCAACGCCAAAAGCACCGTCACCACCCTGGTCGGCGAGATGGCGGCGGCGGCGGGCAAGCGTGTGGCTGTCGGCGGCAATCTTGGCGTGCCGGCCCTGGACCTGCTCAGCGACGACGTCGAGCTGTACGTGATGGAATTGTCGAGCTTCCAGTTGGAAACCACCCACGACCTGGGCGCCGAAGTGGCGACGGTACTGAACGTCAGCGAAGACCATATGGACCGCTACAGCGGCCTGCCGGCTTATCACCTGGCCAAGCACCGGATTTTCCGTGGCGCCAGGCAATTTGTCGTCAACCGTCAGGATGCCCTGAGCCGTCCGCTGATGGGCGAGGGCATGCCCTGCTGGACGTTCGGCCTGGGCAAACCGGACTTCAAAGGCTTCGGCATTCGTGAAGAGAACGGCGAGAAGTACCTGGCGTTCGAATTCCAGAACCTGATGCCGGTACGCGAACTGAAGATCCGTGGCGCACACAACCAGTCCAATGCCCTGGCGGCCTGGTCGCCCGGTCACG
>NZ_WKCD01000275.1:0-7351 GCF_021606625.1 Pseudomonas sp. PA-4-8C | reverse complement strand
TTCGTACACCGCTTTGCGCAGCCGGTTGATGCCGCCGATGGGGCGGTGCGCTTCCAAACCGAACCAGGGGTTGAACGACTGGTTATCGCACGCCAGGTTCTGCGCCGGCGTGTCGAAGCCCTGAGCGGGAATCCTGACCTTGGCCACGGTTTCATACGGCGCGTCGCTTTCCTTCCATTCGATGCTGGTGTCTTCTATGGGCATGAACGCCTGCGGGTTTTGCCGCTGGATCTGTAGCACAAAACACGCATCTACACGATCGGTGGACAGTTGCTGGTTGAGCGCGCTGCGCAGGAAGTTGGGCAGGTCCTGGTTCTGTTTGGGTAATACGTAATCCGGGCAGCTTTGCGGGTCGGGCGCGACGCGAAACTTGGCGTTGGCCGTGCCAAACTTGTAGGGCGACACTGAAAAGTAAGTCGTCTGCGTCGGGCTGGCCGGTGCGGGCGCCAGGGTTGCCAGGGCGATAAACAGGTGACGCACTTGCCAACTGCGTGGGTCGAGCTTGGGAAAGAATGCCAGGACCTTCTTGCCATCCGCTTGCGCACCGATGTTCTGCGCGTATTCCGCGACATCGCTGACAAAGAAGTTCGGGTGGCTGAACATCACGAAATCCTGCTCGGTGCGCGCTTGCTGGTCGGCCATCAGTTGCTTGCCCGGCACATCCAACAGCTTGATCGCCATGCCGCGGGCATCGCGGATGCTATCGAATTGCGGGTAGGCGTTGCCGTTGGACAGGCGCATTGTCGCCTGCCAGGTCTTGCCTGGTTCTGCGAACACGCCCTGGCGCAAGGCCGGGTCGAGATCCGCCAGAACGCTGACCTCGGCTTTCACGCAACCATGGGCCTTGGCATGGGCATCACGCAGGTAGCGAGTGCCTTCGCGATGCTGGTCAACGATGCGCACGGCGGTCTGGATGATGCCTTGGGTCATCGCCGCTTCACCCGGCGGGATCTGTTCCTTCACCGACACCGGGCCCCTGTGCTGCCAGGCGAACCAGGCCGTGGCCAACACCCACCCCAGCAGGCCCAGGCCCAGTAGCCACAGCAGGGTTTTACCCACAAAGGCGCCAAGGCGCAGCCAGAGACGAGCAAGCATGGAGCGGTCCTTGTTTTGCGATCGGATAATCATGGCAGTTGTTGCTCCAGAGGGCCGCCCAGCACTTTGAGGTATTCGAGCAGCGCCCAGCGTTCCTGCGGCAGCAGGCCACGGCCGATAACGCCATTGCCACGCTCGCCGGCACGGAATTCGTGGCCGCTGTTGTGGTTGCCGGTGATTCTGGTATCGAACAGGAAGGCATTCTTGAAGGCGATGGTCTCAAACCCCAGGTGACGCGGGTCGTAGTTGAAGGTGCCTTTATAGAAGGTGGTGCTGCGTTCGTCCTGGGGCGAGAGCAGTTGGTAGATCGTCGGCACCGAACCGTTGTGAAGGAACGGCGGGGTGGCCCATACGCCGGCCAGCGGCCGCGCCTTGTAGGCACGCAACTCGCGCACGCCGATGGGCAGGCCGAACCCGTCCAGGCCTGGGCGCTCGGCCGGGGTGACGCCGGCCGCACGGTAGGCATCCTCTTCGACGAAGGCCGTGACATAGGCCAGGCCCTGGGCCACCGACATTTTTTTCAGGTCCATCGGCGCGGTGGGGGTGGGGTGCAGTTCGACATTGAGCCGGGCCAGTTCGGCCGGGTCCCATTGCAGGGCACTGAGGTCGTAGCGTTGGTCGGCAATGTTGTTGGCCGTGCCGGGGTCGGTGCCGATGTAGTCCACCGGCAGCATTTTCAACTGCTGCACCGGGCGGCCGTTTTCTTGGGTAACGGTGGGCAGGTGGCAGCCGGCGCAGTTCTCGGCAAAGAGTGTGCGGCCCTGGGCGGCGAGGGGTTTGTCGATGGCCCCGAACAAGTCTTGCGGCCAGGTCGGCGGCTTGAGCCGTTGCAGGGTTTCTTCGATCAGGTGCAGGTCGCGCACCCGTACGCTGGACGGGTAGCGGGCATCGCCTTTGAGCGGTTGCCCGGCTGCGTCGAAGAACGCCAGGGTCGCGCCTACGCCAAGGGCTTCGCCGATGTTGCGCGCCATCGGCTGCTGGGCCGAGCCATTCCACTGCACCCAATCGAAGGTCCAGATGTCCCACAGCTGCGGGTAGTCCACCGGCGCATTGGCGACGCGATAATTGTCTGGGGAAATAGCGTCGCCAAAACTGGCGTTGGCGATGCGCCCAAAGGCATCCGTACGGCCCGGGCCTTCTTCGGTGGGGTAAAGGCCGCGATGGGTGTCATTCCAGGCGACTTTGAGGAACTGGTTCAACGATTGCTTGAAGTCCGTGCGCAGTTGATCGCGCTGAGCATCGTACTGATCCCCCAGCACCTTGTGGGCGAAGCGCTCGAACTTCCATGGGTTGTAATAGGTAGCGGCCAGGCTGGCGACCAGGGCCTGGCCGAAACTGCCGCCGCGCAACGTGGGAACGCTGGAGGGCAGCACGTGTTGCGCCGAGCCGCCGTCGATGCGCAGGGCCTGGCCCTTGAAGTGCAATTCGCCGGTGTGGCAGGCCGCACAGGTGATATCCAGGTACTGAGCCTTGCTGTCGGCGTTCTGGTGCCGGGCGAACCCTACCGGCAGGTTGCCAGGGTTTTGCGCGGTGGCCGTCTGCTTGGGGTCGACCAGGAAGCCGAAGCGCGCCAGGTATTCCGGCGCGGCAAAGCGTTGCTCGGAGAACGGCAGCTCCAGGGCGGTGAACCAGTCGTAGTGCAGGCCTTTTACTTGGGTGCCCTGGGGCGTGAAGTAGTAGGTCTGGCGGTCGGCGGCACTCCATTGCTCCTGGTAGTGCACCTGCTTTACTGGAACGTAGTCCGGCAGCTTTGGGTTGAGGGTGTAGTAGAGCACCACGGCCAGAATCAGGCCCAGTGCGATCAGTATCAGGAGTAAAACACGGGAAAAAATGCGCAAGATAACTATCCTTGTCGAATTGTCGCGTTGTTATGCCACTGCGCCACAGGTGCGGCAAGTAGCAATTGGCCCGCTATCAGGCGGTCCCGCGATCCGTCGCGGGGCCCCATGATAAATGGAAATGCTTTTAAACACGTGAACTTATCAGAAGTTTCCTGCTCACATGCCGGTAGCCATTGGTCGTGGCCGCCTGATAAGCTCGCGACTTTATTCGAATGCCCTTATGGCGCATGAACAAGGAAATAGCATGAAACAGCATCGGTTGGCGGCGGCGGTGGCCCTGGTTAGCCTGGTACTTGCGGGTTGTGATTCGCAGACCAGCGTAGAGCTGAAAACCCCGGCGCAAAAAGCTTCCTACGGCATCGGCCTGAACATGGGCAAGAGCCTTGCCCAAGAAGGCATGGACGACCTGGACTCCAAAGCTGTTGCCCAGGGCATCGAAGATGCCGTAGGCAAGAAAGAGCAGAAGCTCAAGGACGATGAGCTGGTTGAAGCGTTTGCCGCACTGCAAAAGCGTGCTGAAGAACGCATGACCAAAATGAGCGAAGAGTCGGCAGCCGCTGGCAAGAAATTCCTCGAAGACAACGCCAAGAAAGACGGTGTCGTCACCACCGCTTCCGGCCTGCAGTACAAGATCGTGAAGAAGGCCGACGGCGCCCAGCCTAAGCCAACCGACGTGGTGACTGTTCACTACACCGGCAAGCTCACCAACGGCACCACCTTTGACAGCTCCGTAGATCGCGGTAGCCCGATCGACCTGCCGGTCAGCGGCGTGATCCCGGGTTGGGTCGAAGGCCTGCAACTGATGCACGTGGGCGAGAAGGTTGAGCTGTACATCCCGTCCGACCTGGCCTACGGCGCCCAGAGCCCGAGCCCGGCGATCCCAGCGAACTCCGTGCTGGTATTCGACCTGGAACTGCTGGGCATCAAGGACCCAGCCAAGGCAGAAGCGGCTGACGCACCTGCTGCACCAGCCGCCAAGAAGTAATCGGCGCCTGAACATACAACGCCCCGTCTCGACGGGGCGTTGTTGTTTTCGGCGTTGGTCAAACGACGCAAAATTCCCTGTGGGAGCGGGCTTGCTCGCGAAGGCGGCTTGGCAGTCAACACAGTTGGATGGTGTACATATCCATTGCTGCGGTAACGGCCACTTAGGGTTCCGCCCTGACGGCGGCTCACTTTGCAAAAGCCGGAATGCCGGCCCAGGCCAAAGTAAGCAAAACGCTCTTGCCCCACCACTCGGCACCTCGCTTGGGCTCGGTGTGCCCTCACTCCGGCTTGAATCCGTGGGCCGCCGTCATGGGCCATCCTTGGCCCAGGACGGCTAACCCGGCGTCCTGCCGGGTGTTACCCACGGATTCAAGCCTGCGTTCGGCCAGCGTGGTTTAACGGGGCGCTTGAGATCAAGATCACAAGCAGATCAAGAGCGGCTCGCTTCGCATCGTGGTTAGCGTTGGCTGCTACAGCCTGTAGTGTTGTGTAGAGACTTATGGCAATCGCAGGCAAGCCAGCCCCTACGTTGAAGCCTCTGCAAATCCAAACGAACGTCCGCAATCGGACACAGTCTGATATAAGACTCGAGCACGGGTAGCCGCACATACATGCCAAGTCAATGAATTCTTGGGTTTTTTTTATGTGCGCAAAAAACGCCCGATCTGACTGTAGGCCTTGTAGTCCGTGGCTTTCAGCCGATAAAACAGGCTCTGTTCACAAGGTTATCCACAATTTGTGTGGATAACCTTTTATGTCGCCTGGAACTGGAGTGCCCTATGAAACCACCGTTCAATTTCACCCGTTTCCTGCCTATGGCCGCGCGCTTGCTCGGTCGTGGGCGTTTGCCAACCTTGCTGTTTGCCGTCGCTGCCAAAGGCTCAAGCCAGGGCAATCGGCTCGGCCAGCTCAAGGATGATCTCAAGTTGCTGCAGGCCCTGTGCCTGGCTTACTGGCGCGGCGAATACCGTGCGATCAGCCCTAAGGCGTTGATCTCGGTGGTGGCGGGGCTGATGTATTTTCTTAGCCCGATTGATGCGATTCCGGATTTTCTTCCCATGTTCGGCATGCTCGACGACATCGCCGTGCTGGCGTGGGTCATGAAGACCCTGGGCGGCGAGCTGAGCGCCTTTCGTACCTGGCGCGATGCGCAACGTCCGGAAAAACTTGCGGTGGTTGAGCGCCTGCCTGCGACGCCTGAGCTGTTGGCCCGGGAAAACCCGCAAAAAAACTAATGATGCCTGGTATCCCCCGGCGACCTTCGTGGCTGTTAGGATTACACTCTTAAGGAAATAACTTACTTAGTAAGTGTTTTTATCCTACGGGGCAGTCATGGATATCCAGATCATTTCACGCGATGGCGAACCCGAGTATGCGGTGTTGCCATGGGACCAGTACCAGGCGCTGCTAAAAGCCGCCGGTCAGTTGCAACCGCCACGCGCTTCTCCTTCTGTTGCACCCACCGCCTCCGAGCAGGACCTGCGCCCGCTTGCAGCCCTGCGCGGCCTGCGTGAGGCCAAGGGCCTGGCAATCGAGGCCCTGGCGCGTACCGTGGGCATCAGCCCTTCGTATCTTGGATTGATAGAAAGTGGTGAACGCCAGCCGGATGCCGCCATTCGCCGCAGCCTGGCCTGGGAATTGGGCGTTGCAGGTTGGAGGGATGAGTCTTGAGCCTACGTATCAGCCGTCAACACTGGGATGGGTTAATCAATGAACTGGACCAGGCACGTCGCCAGCGCCATTTGCTGACGTATCGTGCGCTGCTGGAGCGCCTGCAATTCCCCACGCCGGCCATGCAGACCCTGGCTGCGGCCCTGGAGCACCTGGCGGCGCTGGATGCCAAGGCGGAGCAACCGCTGCGCAGTTCCCTGGTGATCAGCCAGGGCGCGAGCCGCCTGCCACGCACCGGTTTTTTTGAGTGTGTGGAGCGCCTGGGGCGGTTCAGCGGGCCTTCCGATGGTGTGGCCGCTGCGTCCTGGCATGCATCCGAAGTGGTGCGGGTGTTCGAGTACGAGTACCCGGAATCTGCCGAGGCCTAAAGCGCCTGGGAGCAGGTGTCCATGCTGTCGATCACGTGGATGCTGTAGCCCGCAACATCCTTGGCATGGTGCTTGGCTTGTGAAGCCAGCTCTGCCAATTGGCTGGCATCGAGTTGCGCACAGGCCTGTGGATACAAATGCACCACGCCGATGGACAGCGACAGCAATGCAAATTCCTGGCGCGCGCCCTGGCGGTTGAGGGCCACGAAGCACCCAGCCTCAAGGTGTTCAGCGCGGTAGAAGCGCCGGCATTGGGTGTGGAAATCGTCCAGCAATTGGTTGAGCCGCTTGCGCCAATCCTGCGGGCCCAACACCAGCAGAAAGTCATCGCCGCCAATGTGCCCGACAAAGTCGCGGCTGGGGTCTACCCGATCGTTCAAGCACTGCGCCAGGCACAGCAGCACTTCATCCCCGCGCCCGTAGCCGTAGATATCGTTGAACGGCTTGAAACTGTCGATATCCACATAGCAGATCACCGACTCGCGCTGTTGCTGCAACAGCCTAGTGAGGCACTGCTGGATCGGCACGTTGCCAGGCAGCAAGGTCAGCGGGTTGGCGTAGCGGGCCTGCTGGATTTTCAGTTCGGTGATCAATTTGAGCACGTCGATAACCCGGCCCAGCCCCAGATAATCACCGTTCAGGGTGATGATGAAATCCTCTTCGATGCGTTGTCGTGCGCGGCTGGTCAATAAGCGGCTGACCTGCTGCAAGGACTGGCTCAGTTCCACCGCCAAAAAATCATCGCTCATCAAGCGGCTGATGGGTTTGCGCGCGAACAAGTCGGTCGCGAATGGCTTGAGCAGCGCGTCCGATAGCGAATGCCGGTGCACAATGCCGACCGGTCGACCGCAGCCGTCCAACACCGCCAGCGAGTTGAGGTTGGCCTGGCGGCGGAACGATTCCAGCACTTGGGCGGTGGCGGTGTCTTGATCCACGGCGGGCTGCTCATTGAGCAGGGCGCTCAGGTCACTGCCTTCATCATTGAGGGCCAGCATGGCGTTATCCGGTTTGGGCAGCATCAGGCGCGCTTCCTGCGGGGGCTGTTCCTGAGGGCGGCAGAGCAGGTAGCCCTGGACCAGGTCGACGCCCATTTCGGTCAATACCGCCAGTTCTTCCGGCAACTCGATGCCTTCGGCAATCACTTGGGCGCGGGACGCCTTGGCGATCTGCAGGATGGAGCCGACAAACTCGCGCTTGAGGGCGTCCTGGTGAATGCCGTCGATAAAATGCCGGTCGATCTTCACGTAGTCCGGGCGCAGTTCCGACCACAAGCGCAAGCTGGAATAACCGGCGCCCAGGTCATCGAGTGCGATGGCAAAACCCATGTCGCGGTAGTGGTGCAAGGCGGTTTGCAACAGCGCGAAATCGTCGGTGGGCGCCTGCTCGGTG
>NZ_WKCD01000274.1:0-7386 GCF_021606625.1 Pseudomonas sp. PA-4-8C | reverse complement strand
GAGCTGAAGGCGTACTGCAAGGCCAACTTCACCGGGTACAAGGTGCCCAAGCATATTGTGTTGAGGGAGTCGTTGCCGATGACGCCGGTGGGCAAGATCCTCCGCCGGGAGCTGCGCGACATCGCTTGAATTGAAACCGGGTACAAAAAATGTGGGAGCTGGCTTGCCTGCGATAGCAGTGTTTCAGTCACCTGTTGAATTGACTGGTCCACCGCTGTCGCAGGCAAACCAGCTCCCACACTGTATTTTTCGCCCTTGAAAGCCTGTTCTAGAGCCATTTCTGGGGTTATAGAATTTTTGCTCTAAAAGTGACCATTGGATATTCTTGAGTCATGTTTATGACTGTAGGGCCCGCTTTTGGCTCTAGGCGGCCCTTGGCAAAGCTGCTACTCTCGGCGCGCTTTGTGACTTCTAGGCCTGCTTGAAAGCGCCAGACTCACCTAAAAACATACACCAATAATAATCGCATCAAATGCGATGATGAATTCGCGTCGCTGAGGAGTGGGCTTCCATGAATGAAGACTTTTGGAAGGATAAGTACCCCGCCGGGATTGCTGCACAGATCAATCCAGACGAGTATCCGAATATTCAGGCGGTACTGAAGCAGTCCTGCCAGCGCTTCGCTAACAAACCGGCTTTCAGCAATCTGGGCAAGACCATCACCTACGGTGAATTGTACGAATTGTCCGGCGCATTTGCCGCGTATCTGCAACAGCATACCGACTTGAAGCCTGGCGATCGAATCGCCGTGCAACTGCCCAACGTTCTGCAATACCCCGTCGCTGTATTCGGTGCGATCCGCGCCGGCCTCATCGTGGTCAACACCAACCCGCTGTACACCGCGCGGGAGATGGAGCACCAATTCAATGATTCGGGGGCCAAGGCCCTGGTTTGCCTGGCCAACATGGCGCACCTGGCTGAAAAAGTCGTGCCCAAGACCGCCGTCAAGCACGTGATCGTCACCGAAGTTGCCGACCTGCTCTCGCCGTTCAAGCGCGTGCTGATCAACAGCGTGATCAAGTACGTGAAGAAAATGGTCCCGGCCTATCACTTGCCTCAGGCCATCAAGTTCAACGACGTGCTCGCCAAGGGCCATGGCCAGCCGGTCAACGATGCCAGCCCGGCCAGCGGCGATGTGGCCGTGCTGCAATACACCGGCGGTACCACCGGCGTGGCCAAGGGCGCGATGCTGACCCACCGCAATCTCGTGGCCAACATGCTGCAATGCAAGGCGCTGATGGGCTCCAACCTCAACGAAGGCTGCGAGATCCTGATCACGCCGCTGCCGCTGTACCACATCTATGCCTTCACCTTTCATTGCATGGCGATGATGCTGATCGGCAACCACAACATCCTGATCAGCAACCCGCGCGACCTGCCGGCGATGGTCAAGGAACTGTCGAAGTGGAAGTTCAGCGGCTTCGTCGGCCTCAACACCCTGTTTGTGGCGCTGTGCAACAACGAAGGTTTCCGCAAGCTGGACTTCTCTGCGCTGAAGGTCACCCTGTCGGGGGGCATGGCGTTGCAACTGGCAGCGGCGGAGCGTTGGAAGGCGGTGACCGGCTGCGCGATCTGCGAAGGCTACGGCATGACCGAAACCAGCCCGGTGGCCACGGTCAACCCGATCCAGCACATCCAGATCGGCACCATTGGCATTCCGGTGCCTTCCACCGCGTGTAAAGTCATCGCCGACGACGGCACCGAGCTTGCACTGGGTGAAACCGGCGAGCTGTGTGTGAAAGGTCCGCAAGTGATGAAGGGCTACTGGCAGCGCCAGGACGCCACCGACGAGATGCTCGACAGCGAAGGCTGGCTGAAAACCGGCGACATCGCGATCATCCAGCCAGACGGCTACATGCGTATCGTCGACCGCAAGAAGGACATGATTCTGGTCTCCGGTTTCAACGTCTACCCCAACGAGCTGGAAGACGTGCTGGCGGGCCTGCCGGGCGTGCTGCAGTGTGCGGCCATCGGCGTACCGGATGAAAAATCCGGTGAGCACATCAAGTTGTTCATCGTGGTCAAGCCAGGGGCTACCCTGACCAAGGACCAGGTGATGGAACACATGCGTGCTAACGTCACCGGCTACAAGGTGCCCAAGGCCGTGGAGTTCCGTGATGCGTTGCCGACTACCAACGTGGGCAAGATCTTGCGGCGTGAATTGCGGGATGAAGAGCTGAAGAAACTCGGTCTTAAAAAGTAACCCATAAAAAACCCCGCTGATGCGGGGTTTTTTATAGGGGGCGCTGGCGAAACACTTACCGCCTGTGGGAGATGGCTTGCCTGCGATAGCGCTACACCGGCTACTGCTGTATCGCCTGACTCACTGCTATCGCGGGCAAGCCCGCTCCCACAGGGTTACCGGGGTTACAGCACGAACTGCGCGAAGCTCACACCCGCACCGGCGGGGCGTACGTCCTTCAAGAACGAATCCTTATCGGCACTCAACTCCAGGGTAATCTCCGGCTTGCGCTTGCCCGCATTGCGTACCACCAGCCCTTCGAGTTTTTCACGCAGGAACACGGTCGGCACCTTCAGGTGCAGCAACTGGTCGGTGTCGGCGTTGTGCATCAACAGGTGGATCCACTCGTACTGGCCCACGGCAATGCGCCCCACCGGCAGGTCGAACCACCAGATGTTGCGTTTGCGGTCCAGGTCGGTGAAGTGGCAGTTGTTGACGCCGAGTACGGCACCGCCCAGTTCCTGGTTTCTGCGGGCAATGGCCTGTGCTTTATTGAGTTTCATAACCTTCCTACGGGATCTGTTATTCAGCGTTGCAGCCTGAATGTGCCGGGCATTCTCGTGGGTTGGCTGCAAAACATAAAGCCAAACCTGCCGCTTTCGATGAAATGCTTGCGCAAAAATAATTGAAACTCTGCCGTTGCGCTTCAGGTCAACCGCTACGTAGTGACCAAAAACCATTTGATTGTTATCAGGAGTAATACCATGAGCAGCACTTCCGATAAGGTAAAGGGCTTGGCGAACGAAGCTGTGGGTAACATCAAGCAAGGCGTCGGTAAAGTCACAGACAACGACAAACTGCGTGCTGAAGGCGTGATCCAAGAGAAAAAAGGCGAAGCGCAGCAAGCAGTGGGCAAGACCAAGGACGCAGTGAAAAAAGCCACTGAGTAACACGTCCTGGCGGGCAGCCCCCAGCAGCCCGACGGCCATCCACGGATGGCCGTTTTTGTATCTGAAGGTGCAACTAAACTTTCGAAATTGTTTCAAAGTCGCCAAATGGGCTACTTTGATGTAGAAAACGGCCCCTGAGTCGCCCACGAACTCAACCTCTTTGCGGCGAAAGGAGACGCTATGCTTTTTCCGGTACTCGATGGTCTCAAGCTGCACAAGGTGCTGGTACGCACCGTCAAGGAATTCGTCGATGACGAGATGCCTACCTACGCCTCGGCACTGGCCTACCAGATGCTGTTCTCTTTGTTTCCGTTCCTGCTGTTTCTCATTGCCCTGATCGGTTTCCTGCACCTGCCTGACTTCTTCACCTGGCTGCGCCTGCAATCGGAGTTGGTGTTGCCTCCCCAGGCGCTGGAACAGGTCAACCCGGTGATCGATCAGTTGCAGCAGTCCAAGGGCGGCTTGCTCTCGGTGGGTATCGTCATCGCACTGTGGACGGCCTCTGCGGGCGTGCGCCTGATGATGAGCGCCATGAACGCCGCCTACGACGTGGTGGAAGGGCGGCCGATCTGGAAGCGTTTCCCACTGTCGATTTTCTACACCGTGGGCATCGCTGGCATGCTGCTGGCCGCCGCCGCGCTGATGGTGCTGGGCCCACAGGTCATGGAGTGGCTGGCCGGGCAGATCGGCATGCAGGAATTCGTGGTCACGCTGTGGACCATCCTGCGCTGGCCGCTGATTGTGATCTTGCTGATGTTCGCCGTGGCCCTCATGTATTACGTGATGCCGGACGTTGAGCAGGAGTTTCGCTTTATCACCCCCGGCTCCGTCTTGGCCGTGGTGGTATGGATCGTCGCCTCCCTGGGCTTTGGCTACTACGTCAAGACCTTCGCGGACTACAACGCCATGTATGGCAGCATCGGCGCGATCATTGTCTTGCTCCTGTATTTCTACATCTCTGCCGCCGTATTGCTGCTGGGCGCGGAGATGAACGCGGTCATCGAGCATATGTCTGCCGAGGGCAAGGACCCCGGTGAGAAAGAAATAGGCGAGCCGGGCCACACCGATGAAAAACAACACGTCTCTGGCCTAGGCCGGGACCACTCCAAGCCCATGACCGAGCCTGAACAATGATCCGTGAAATCCTGAAAATGGGCGACGAGCGCCTGCTGCGTATCGCCCCGCCGGTACCGCCGGAAATGTTCGACAGCCCGGAGCTGTGGCAACTGATCGACGATATGTTCCAGACCATGGAGCACGTGGGCGGCGTTGGCCTGGCCGCGCCGCAGATTGGGGTGGACCTGCAACTGGTGATCTTCGGTTTCGAAGCCAGCGAACGCTACCCGGACGCGCCGCCGGTGCCGCAGACCATCCTGATCAACCCGCTGATCACACCGCTCAGCCCGGTACTGGAAGAGGGCTATGAAGGTTGCCTGTCGGTGCCAGGCCTGCGCGGCGCCGTGAACCGTTACCAGCAGATTCGCTACGAAGGGTTCGACCCCAAAGGCGAGCCGATCGTACGCTTTGCCGACGGTTTCCATGCGCGGGTGGTGCAGCATGAGTGCGACCATTTGATCGGCCGGCTGTACCCGTCGCGGATTACCGATTTCAGCAAATTCGGGTTTATTGAAGTGATGTTCCCGGAGCTGGACCCAACGGCTGACGAATAGCCCTTCTGACACACCCACAGTTCAACTGTGGGAGCTGGCTTGCCTGCGATAGCGGTGTATCTGTCACAGATAGATTGGCTGGCCCACCGCCATCGCAGGCAAGCCAGCTCCCACATGGGTTCAGTGTTTATCCTGGGCATTGAGCCCCATCGCAATCATCGGCTTATTGCGCTTGTAACGCACCAGCCGTTCACTCAGCGATTGCGGCAAAACCGTGTCCTGGCTGAACCCCATCCTCTGATACAACCGTTCCAGGTCCGGATGGCACAGCAACCAAACCGTCCCCTCAATACCCGCCACGGCCTCGCCGATCAATCGAGCCGCCAGCCCCTGGCCACGATGAGTCGGCGCCACAAACACCCCCGTCAGCCACTGCCCGCCCACCACCGGGCTCAAGCACAAGCCGGCCACGATCTCGCCATCTCGCACTACCCACAAACGGCCGCCCTTGAGCGCCTTCATCGATGAATTGTGGCTGCGGTAAAACTTGTTCAGCAGTGGCCACAGAGGCTCGGCCAGCGGTTCGATGTGCAATGGGGGCATGGGGTTCAGACAAGCGTTATCCAGGGCAGGGGATTATAAGCGCCTTCTGCCGGGCAATAGGTGGTATACCCAGTGCTACATCCCCTGTTAGTGGAGCATGCATCATGGCCAAAGGTATGGATTCAAAGAAAGCCGCGAAGAAAAAACCGGCAAAGACCGCGGATGAAAAACGCGCGGACAAGAAGACCAAAAAATCCGAAGCAGGCCTGTTCGGTCACTGAGTTATAAGCTTAGAACCAAACGATCTGCAAGATTTTCCCGCCTCATTGCACAGAGCAGGAAACACCTGCTCTGAGCTGCCGATGGCCAATTACCTTGATCCGACCCACCGCCGGGAAATCGAAGCCCTGGCGACGACCTTTGTGGCAAGAACCGAGTGGCCGACCTGGCTGCTGTTGATCAGCGTATATGCCGGCTGGTTCGCGGTGATCCTTGGCAGCTGGTGGCTGGGCCTGTGGCTGAGCATGTTGCTGCTGATTCCGCTGGTGACCCTGTGGCTATCGGTGCAGCACGAATTGCTCCACGGCCACCCGACTCGTTCGTTATGGCTGAATAAACTCCTCGGCTATGCCCCGTTCGCGGTGTGGTACCCCTACACGCTGTACCGCGACAGCCACCTGTTGCACCATAACGACCACGACCTGACCCTACCGGGCATCGACCCGGAAAGCCGCTACCTCAATCAGCAGCAATGGAACAACAGCTCGCTGTTCGAACGTGGCCTGCATTGGCTGACCAAGACCGTGCTTGGCCGCTTCCTGCTGGCAGCGCCGTTGGCGATTGGCCGGTTGGCACGTCACGAATTTCAACGTCTGCCTCAGGTATGGCCGATGTGGCTGGCCCACGGCGCCGTCACTGTGCTGATGCTGATTTTCATCGCCTACTACAGCGCGCTTGCGGTGTGGCATTACCTGCTGCTGGTCAGCGTGCCAGCCTTGTCCCTGGCCTCGATCCGTTCCTACTATGAGCACCGCCCCCATCTCCGGCCGGAACAGCGCACAGTGCTTAACGAAGCGTCTTGGCCTTGGGCCTGGCTGTTTCTCAACAACAATCTGCATCTGGTACACCACGATCTGCCAAAGTTGCCGTGGTACCTGCTGCCCAGGGTGTACCGTGCCCGGCGCGAGCAGTGGCTGGCGCGCAGCGGCGGTTTCCTGGTGCAGGGTTACGGCCAGTTGATCAGCCGCCACGGCCTCAAGGCCATCGACAGCCCCCGGCACCCGTTTGCCTGAGAGGCGACCATGAGTGAGCATTACGCCGACCTGCGCATGTACGTTGCGCCCCAGCCCATCCAGCAGGCCAATCAACGCTGGCTGTCGCGCATCCTTGAGCGCTTGAAGCTGCATCGTCTTGACGCCGACCACCTCGACTTGCCCGGCCTGTGGCTTTCGCCGCAATTGCTCGTCAGCCAAACCTGCGGATACCCGCTGATGACCCAATTGCGCGGCCAGGTGCGCATCATTGGGCGCCCCCGTTACGAGTTGGCCCACAGCAGCCACGGCGAACATTGCAGCCTGCTGTTGACCCGCGCTGACAACCCGCGTACCCGCTTGGCGCAGTTCTACCGCAGTCGTGGCGTGATCAACGACCACAACTCCAACAGCGGCATGAATCTGCTGCGTCACTGCGTGGCGCCGTTGCAGCGCGACGGGCGGTTCTTCGCCAGCGTCGGCATCAGCGGCGCCCACCGCGAGAGCTTGCGCTGGCTGCGTGAAGACCGCGCCGACCTCGCTGCCATCGACAGCGTCACCTACGACTACCTCGCCCGATTCGCCCCCGAAGAGGTGGCGGGCCTGCGCGTCATCACCCGCAGCGCGCCGAGCCCGACTTTGCCCTACATAGGCGCGCTGGGCTTGAGCGACGTGCAGGTGGCGCAGATTCGTGAGGCGATGAACCTGGCGTTGCAGGACCTGCCGCAGGTGACGCAAACCTTGGGTGTGCAAACCGTGCTCCCTGCCAGCGAAGACGACTATCAGGTGGTGTTGGATTACCAACGGCAGGCCGCCAGCGCCGGCTACCCGAAACTTCAATAGAGTTATAT
>NZ_WKCD01000273.1:0-7408 GCF_021606625.1 Pseudomonas sp. PA-4-8C | reverse complement strand
GTACTAATACGTCGATAGTGGCGCAAGGATTAGTGACCTTACGAAAACTGAACCACGTTCCGCCCTCCACTTTTTGGGAGCAAGCTACCTCGTCCTCAAGTTGGATACCGGCATAGGGGAACACGTGCATGTAAGCGAGTTTATTCTCGATATCGTGATTATTGAGCGTCCCATCAGGGTTCACCGGAGTGATCGAAGCATCAGGCAACGTCGAGCCAGGCAGGTTTGTAGCTGGATCAGGCAAAAAAATATCCATTGACTATCTCCTTCAATAAGTTAACTCGACTTGCGCTGATAGCACATCAACGATATCGAGAAACCAATCTAGCAAATATGACGAACGCTTAAACCTGTCAAACTCAACAGTTGACAAACAATAAAAACTGTCGACAGACACCTGACAAATTAATCAAATAACGACATTACGAACAAACTGCACCGCGACCTCACTATCATTGCGGTAGACGTGGCCTTGGCGGCTGGCAAACATAAAAAACTCGCCAGCGCTGACGATTATTTTTTCGTCTCCCACTTTCAGTGTCAGGTGACCTTCATATACAAACAACTGCACGCTCCACCCTTCCGGATCCGGCTCGGGACAGTAGCGATCCCCTGGTTCCAAGCGCATCTCCCACAATTCAACTTCACGTCGAGCGTTAGCCTTAGCCAGTAATACGGCTTTGCTGCCCGGGATCTCACCCGCCCAGGCCAGCTCGTTGATGCAGCTGTGATCGGGAGCATCCGGCGCCTGGATCAAATCACTGAACGCCACGTCCAACGCTTCGGCCACTCGGTCCAGGGTCGATAAGCTGACGTTCTTCTCCCCTGCCTCAATCGCCACCAGCATGCGCCGGCTGACCCCGGATTTTTCCGAGAGCGCGGTCTGGCTCAGGTCGGCGGCATGGCGCAGGCGACGAACGTTCTGGCTGACGTGCTGCAGGACCGAGGCCCGTTGCGGATTTTCTTTGTGCACTATATTGCTCAATAGGTGGGTGTGCGCAGTATACTGCCCAGCGTGCGGCGCATTGTGCGGTCCGTGCTTTCCCCTTGCAAGACCGAGCCGCCATGACCACCCCGAACTCCCCTTCGCGTTTCAACCGTTTCAGTAAAGCCGAATGCATCCTGGTGGTGATCACCATGATCTGGGGCGGCACCTTTTTGCTCGTGCAGCACGCTATGGCCGTCAGCGGGCCGATGTTTTTTGTGGGTCTGCGCTTCGCGGCGGCGACGATAGTGGTTGGGCTTTTTTCCTTGCGCACCCTGCGCGACCTGACCCTGTTCGAATTGAAGGCCGGGGTGTTTATCGGGGTGGCGATCATGTTCGGCTATGGCTTGCAGACCATTGGCCTGCAAACCATCTTGAGCAGCCAGTCGGCGTTTATCACCGCCTTGTATGTACCATTCGTGCCGCTGTTGCAGTGGCTGGTATTGGGCCGTCGCCCCGGGTTGATGCCCAGCATCGGTATCATGCTGGCGTTTGCCGGGTTGATGCTGTTGACCGGCCCGGCGGGGGCTTCACTGAACTTCAGCCCAGGTGAAATCGCTACGCTGGTCGGTGCCGTGGCAATAGCGGCCGAGATCATCTTGATCAGCGCATTTGCAGGCCAAGTGGATATTCGCCGGGTGACCGTGGTGCAACTGGCCACCGCTTCGGTGCTGTCATTCATGATGGTGGTGCCCATGGGCGAGGCGTTGCCGGGCTTTTCCTGGCTGCTGCTGTTCAGTGCCGTGGGCCTGGGCTTGACCAGTGCGGTGATCCAGGTGGCGATGAACTGGGCCCAGCAAAGTGTTTCGCCAACCCGGGCGACGTTAATTTATGCCGGTGAGCCAGTGTGGGCTGGCGTTGTGGGGCGTATCGCCGGGGAACGGTTCCCGCCGATTGCGATGTTGGGCGCGGTGTTGATTGTGGTGGCGGTGATTGTGAGTGAGTTGAAGACGAAGGGGCAGAAGGCCGTTGAGCAGGCAGATGCCTTGGAACAGGAGCGTCAGGGCTAACCTGGGAACGCTGTGGTGCCAGGTCTATCGTCATCGCGGGCAAGCCCGAATACCAGTCAGTTAAGGCTTTTTGTAGGAGCGAGCTTGCTCGCGAAAAACTTACAGGCGCCGCGTCCATTCAGCAAACCCACGTTATCGTTGACGTTTTTCGCGAGCAAGAACTAGGCGTCCCCCTCGCTCCTACAGTAGGCGAGGGCAAGCCCGGCTCCCACAGGGTCGGCATTTCAGTTCAGAGGGAGGTTGAAACAGTGCCAAATGGGAAGTTTCAGCCTACCTTGTAGGATCCTGCCACATCTTGCCGTTTGGTGATCGTGAAAGCGGCACGTATGATGCATCCCAAACTCCCGCAGATTAGAAGCCTATGTCCCTGATAGTTCTACTGCTTCTGCCTTTTATCGGCAGCTGTCTGGCGGCCTTGCTGCCGCATAACGCACGTAACACCGAATCCCTGTTGGCCGGCCTTGTGGCACTGGTCGGTACTATTCAAGTCGCCCTGCTCTACCCCCAGATCGCCCACGGTGGCGTGATCCGCGAAGAATTCATGTGGTTGCCCAGCCTGGGGCTGAACTTCGTGTTGCGCATGGATGGGTTTGCCTGGCTGTTCTCGATGCTGGTGCTGGGCATCGGCACGCTGGTGTCGCTGTATGCGCGTTATTACATGTCACCGGACGACCCGGTGCCGCGTTTCTTTGCGTTTTTCCTGGCGTTCATGGGCGCCATGCTTGGCCTGGTGATCTCCGGCAACCTGATCCAGATCGTGTTTTTCTGGGAACTGACCAGCCTGTTTTCGTTCCTGCTGATCGGCTATTGGCACCACCGTGCCGATGCGCGGCGGGGTGCGTACATGGCGCTGATGGTCACCGGCGCAGGTGGCCTGTGCCTGTTGGCGGGAGTGATGCTGCTGGGGCATATCGTCGGCAGCTATGACCTGGACCAGGTGCTGGCGGCGGGCGATCAGATTCGCGCGCACTCGCTGTACCCGGTCATGCTGGCCCTGGTGCTGATCGGCGCCTTGAGCAAAAGCGCGCAATTCCCCTTTCATTTCTGGCTGCCCCACGCCATGGCGGCGCCCACTCCGGTTTCAGCCTACCTGCATTCGGCGACGATGGTGAAGGCCGGCGTGTTCTTGCTGGCCCGCCTGTGGCCGTCGCTGTCCGGCAGCGAAGAATGGTTCTGGATCGTCGGCGGTGCCGGCGCCCTCACGCTCCTCCTCGGCGCTTACTGCGCCATGTTCCAAAACGATCTCAAGGGCCTGCTGGCCTATTCCACCATCAGCCACCTCGGGCTGATCACCCTGCTGCTGGGCCTCAACAGCCCACTGGCTGCAGTTGCCGCTGTATTCCACATTCTCAACCACGCCACCTTCAAAGCTTCGCTGTTCATGGCGGCGGGTATCATCGACCATGAAAGCGGCACGCGGGATATCCGCAAGCTCAGTGGCCTGGTACGTCTGATCCCGTTTACCGCGACCCTGGCGATGGTAGCCAGTGCGTCCATGGCCGGGGTGCCGTTGCTCAATGGCTTCCTGTCCAAAGAGATGTTCTTCGCCGAAACCGTGTTTATCTCGTCGACCCAATGGGTGGAAATCGCCCTGCCGCTGATCGCGACCATCGCCGGTACGTTCAGCGTGGCCTATGCCTTGCGCTTTACCGTGGATGTGTTCTTCGGCCCGCCCGCCACCGACTTGCCGCACACGCCCCACGAGCCGCCGCGCTGGATGCGCGCCCCGGTCGAGCTGTTGGTGTTCACCTGCCTGCTGGTGGGGATTTTCCCGGCCCAGGTGGTCGGTTCGATCCTCGCCGCTGCCGCCCTGCCGGTGGTGGGCGGTACGCTACCGGAATATAGCCTGGCGATCTGGCACGGCTGGAACGCACCGATGATCATGAGCCTGGTGGCGATGACCGGCGGCGTGGTGCTGTACCTGCTGCTGCGCAAGCAACTCAAGCGTGGCCGCTTCGAATACCCGCCGCTGATCGGCTACTTCAACGGCAAGCGCGGTTTCGAGCGCTGCCTGGTGGTGATGATGCGCGGCGTGCGCCGCATCGAGAAACGCATCAGCACCAAGCGCCTGCAAACCCAGTTGTTCCTGTTGGTGCTGCTGGCGGTGATCGGCGCAATGATCCCGATGATCAACAGTGGCCTCAGTTGGGGCGACCGCCCGAAAATCCCGGGCTCCATCGTCTTCGTCACCCTGTGGTTGCTGGCGATTGCCTGCGCACTGGGTGCCGCCTGGCAAGCCAAGTACCACCGGCTGGCGGCCCTGACCATGGTCAGCGTGTGCGGCCTGATGACCTGCGTCACCTTCGTGTGGTTCTCGGCGCCGGACCTGGCCCTCACCCAATTGGTGGTGGAAGTGGTCACTACCGTGTTGATCCTGCTTGGCCTGCGCTGGCTGCCACGGCGTATCGAGGAAGTTTGGCCATTGCCCAACACCTTGCGCAAGGCGCGAATTCGCCGGGTGCGTGACTTGCTGCTGTCCACCGTAGTCGGCGGCGGCATGGCGCTGTTGTCCTACGCGATGCTGACCCGCCAGACGCCCAACGATATCTCCTCGTTCTACTTAAGCCGTGCCCTGCCCGAAGGCGGCGGCAGCAATGTGGTGAATGTGATGCTGGTGGATTTCCGTGGCTTCGACACCTTGGGCGAAATCACCGTACTCGGCGCCGTGGCGTTGACTGTTTACGCCCTGCTGCGCCGCTTCCGCCCGTCCAAGGAAAGCATGCAGTTGCCGGCGCAACAGCGCCAATTGGCACCGGACGTGGCCACCGACCTGGTCAACCCGCGCCAGGCCAGCGACACCGCCCTGGGCTTCATGATGGTGCCGGCGGTGCTGGTGCGCCTGCTGCTGCCGATCGCGCTGGTGGTGTCGTTCTACCTGTTCATGCGTGGCCACAACCAACCGGGTGGTGGTTTCGTCGCCGGGCTGGTGATGTCGGTGGCGTTTATCCTGCAATACATGGTCGCCGGTACCCAGTGGGTCGAGGCGCAGATGAGCCTGCGGCCGATGCGCTGGATGGGCTTCGGCCTGCTGTCGGCCACCTTGACCGGGCTGGGCGCGCTGTTCGCCGGGTACCCGTTCCTCACCACGCATACCTGGCATTTTAGCCTGCCGTTACTGGGCGATATCCATATCGCCAGTGCGCTGTTCTTTGACGTCGGCGTGTACGCCATGGTCGTGGGCTCGACCCTGTTGATGCTTACCGCCCTCGGCCACCAGTCGGTACGCGCGCATAAACCGAGCAACCAGCCCAAAGTGGTTGCTGCAACCGAAGGAGCCGCCTGATGGAAGAAGTCATCGCAATAGCCATTGGGGTCCTGGCGGCCTCCGGCGTCTGGTTGATCCTGCGGCCACGGACGTTCCAGGTGGTCATGGGTTTGTGCCTGCTGTCCTATGGAGTCAACCTGTTCATCTTCAGCATGGGCAGCCTGTTTATCGGCAAGGAGCCGATCATCAAGGACGGCGTGCCCCAAGACCTGCTCAACTACACCGACCCACTGCCCCAGGCCCTGGTGCTCACGGCCATCGTGATCAGCTTCGCCATGACCGCGTTGTTCCTGGTGGTGCTGCTGGCATCCCGCGGCCTCACCGGCACTGACCATGTAGACGGCCGGGAGCCTAAGGAATGACGTGGATGAATCAACTGATCGTCGCGCCGATCCTGCTGCCGCTGCTCACCGCCGGGCTGATGCTGATGCTGGGCGAGAAACGCCGCCCGCTCAAAGCCCAGATCAATCTGTGCTCCAGCATCGTCGGCCTGGGCGTGGCCATCCTGCTGTTGTACTGGACGCAACAAGGCGGCCCCGGCTCCATTGGCGTGTACCTGCCGGGCAACTGGCAGGTGCCGTTCGGCATCGTGCTGGTGGTGGACCAATTGTCGGCGATGATGCTGGTGCTTACCGGGGTGATAGGCGTCAGCGCGCTGCTGTTCGCCATGGCACGCTGGGACCGTGCGGGCACCAGCTTCCATGCCCTGTTCCAGATCCAACTGATGGGGCTGTACGGCGCCTTCCTCACCGCCGACCTGTTCAACCTGTTCGTGTTCTTCGAGGTGCTGCTGGCCGCCTCCTACGGCCTGATGCTGCACGGTTCAGGCCGCGCGCGGGTGTCGTCGGGGCTGCATTACATCGCGATCAACCTGCTGGCGTCGTCGCTGTTCCTGATCGGCGCGGCGATGATCTACGGCGTCACCGGTACGCTGAACTTCGCCGACCTGGCGTTGAAAATACCGCTGGTGCCGGAGGCCGATCGCGGCCTGTTGCATGCTGGTGCAGCGATCCTGGCGACGGCGTTCCTGGCCAAGGCCGGGATGTGGCCGCTGAACTTCTGGCTGGCGCCCGCCTATTCCTCGGCCAGCGCGCCGGTGGCGGCAATGTTCGCGATCATGACCAAGGTCGGCGTGTACACCGTGCTGCGCCTGTGGACCCTGCTGTTCTCCGGCCAGGCCGGCGCCTCGGCGCTGTTTGGCGGCGACTGGCTGGTGTACGGCGGCATGGCGACCATCATTTGCGCGGCACTGGCGATGGTGGCGGCGCAGCGCCTGGAGCGCATGGCCAGCCTGAGCATCCTGGTGTCGGCCGGGATCCTGCTGTCGGCCGTCGGGTTTGCCCAGCCGAGCCTGACCGCTGGGGCGCTGTTCTATCTGGTCAGCTCCACCCTGGCACTGAGTGCGCTGTTTTTGCTGGCGGAGCTGATCGAGCGTTCGCGTTCGGCCAACGACCTGCCGCTGGATGAGGAGATTGATGCGCTGCCCAAAGCCATGGAATCGCTGCATCCGCGTCCTGGCGTGAACCTGGACGATGAGCAAAAAGCAGTGATTGGCCAGGTCATCCCCTGGACCATGGCTTTCCTGGGCCTGAGCTTTATCGCCTGCGCGCTGCTGATTATCGGCATGCCACCGCTGTCCGGGTTTATCGGCAAGCTCAGCCTGTTGAGTGCGCTGATCAATCCACTGGGCCTGGGCAACGCCGTGGACGAATCGATCCGCCCAGCGGCCTGGGGCCTGGTGGCGCTGCTGATTCTCTCTGGCCTGGCCTCGCTCATCGCTTTCGCCCGCCTCGGCATCCAACGCTTCTGGACCCCGGAAGAACGCCCATCACCGCTGCTGCGCCGCTACGAGTGTGTGCCGATCTTCCTGCTGCTGGGGTTGAGCATAGCGCTGACCTTCAAGGCCGAAGCGCTGATGCGCTACACCCAGGCCACCGCCGAAAGCCTGAACAACCCGGAACACTACGTGATGGCAGTGCTCGCGACCCGGCCAGTGCCCAGCCCTGAAGCCAAGGCCGCCGCCCTGGAGGTGCAGCCATGAAACGTCTGTTCCCTGCCCCCTGGTTGTCGTTGGCGTTGTGGGTGTTGTGGCTGGTGCTGAACCTGTCAATCAGCCCTGGCAACCTGCTGCTGGGCGCACTGCTGGGC
>NZ_WKCD01000272.1:0-7415 GCF_021606625.1 Pseudomonas sp. PA-4-8C | reverse complement strand
GACTCAATACAATCCAATGTGGGAGCTGGCTTGCCTGCGATGGCGGGCTGCCAACCAACTTATTAGTTATGACCCACCGCCATCGCAGGCAAGCCAGCTCCCACATTTGGATCGAAACCAGACCTGGGGATTACTGCTGGTTCTGACCCAGGATCAGACGACCTTCTTTATCCACCGGAATCTGGCTGCCAGGGTCACGCTCCATACGCACGGTACCTTCCTTGCCATCCAGGTTGTAACGCACGTCATAACCGACCACCTTGTCACTGATGTCGTTAACGGTATTACAGCGAGTTTGAGTAGTGGTGTAGGTATCGCGGTTCTGCATACCTTCCTGAACCTTGTTACCGGCGTAGCCACCACCGACTGCACCAGCCACGGTGGCCAGCTTCTTACCGTTACCGCCACCAATCTGGTTGCCCAGCAGGCCACCCGCAAGGGCGCCCACCACGGTACCGGCGATTTGATGTTGGTCCTGCACCGGACGCTGCCGGGTCACAGTGACGTCCTTGCAGACCTCACGAGGGGTTTTAATCTGGGTTTTCACCGGCTGCACCGCCAGCACTTGCGCATACTCAGGGCCGCTTTTTACCAGGCTGTAGGTGGCAACAGCGCCTCCGGCAGTCACACCGACAGCACCCAATACCGCACCAACCAGCAACGACTTGTTCACATGAACCTCCTGACCATCACAAGCGGACCGAAAGATCCGCGCTATACCCAGCCTTGGAGCAAAAAAAAAGGCGCGAGTTCAATACTCGCGCCTTTCTTGTAACAGCGGATCAACAAGCGCCCATCAAGGACGGTCGTCGACCTCCTTGTCGGTAGCGGCAGGAGGGATCAAGTCTTCGCTGTTGAGGTTCAGCCAGATCAGCACCACGTTGGCGATGTAGATCGACGAGTAGGTACCCGCCAGAACGCCGATAAACAGCGCCAGGGAGAAGCCCCACAGGTTGTCGCCGCCGAAGATCATCAGCGCAGCAATCGCCAGCAAGGTGGAGATCGACGTCGCCATGGTCCGCAGCAGGGTCTGGGTGGTGGAGATGTTGATGTTCTCGATCAACGTCGCCTTGCGCAGTACACGGAAGTTCTCACGAACTCGGTCGAATACCACGATGGTGTCGTTGAGCGAGTAACCAATGATCGCCAGCACAGCTGCCAATACGGTCAGGTCGAAGGTGATCTGGAAGTAGGCCAGGATACCCACGGTGACGACCACGTCGTGGATCAGCGACACAATGGCGCCGACACCGAACTTCCACTGAAAGCGGAACGCCAGGTAGATCATGATGCCGACCAGCGCCATCAGCATGCCGAGGCCGCCCTGGTCGCGCAGTTCTTCACCCACTTGCGGGCCGACGAACTCGACGCGTTTGACCGACGCAGGGTTATCGCCGCCGACCTTTTGCAAGGCCTCGGCTACCTGGTGACCCAGTTGCGGGTCTTCGCCAGGCATACGCACCAGCAGGTCGGTGGTGGCACCAAAGCTCTGTACCACGGCTTCGTGATAGCCGGCCTTGACCAGCTCGCTGCGCACCAGGGTAACGTCGGCCGGCTTCTCGTAGGTCAGCTCGATGAGCGTACCGCCGGTGAAGTCCAGGCCGTAGTTCAGACCCTTATGGAACCAGCTGAACAACGCCAGAACGGTAAGGAGCACGGTGACGCCGAACGCAACGTTGCGAACGCCCATGAAGTTGATTGTACGTAACATGGCAGCCCCTTAAATCCACAACTTCTTGAAGTCACGCCCGCCAAAGATCAGGTTGACCATTGCGCGGGTCACCATGATGGCCGTGAACATCGAGGTAAAGATCCCGAGGGACATGGTCACCGCAAAACCTTTCACCGGGCCTGTGCCCATAGCGAAGAGAATCCCGCCGACCAACAGTGTGGTCAGGTTGGAGTCGAGGATCGCGGTAAATGCCCGGCCGAAGCCTTCGTTGATTGCACGCTGCACGGTCATGCCGGCGGCGATCTCTTCACGAATCCGCGAGAAGATCAGCACGTTGGCATCCACCGCCATACCCATGGTGAGTACGATACCGGCAATACCTGGCAGGGTCAGTGTGGCACCCAGCAACGACATCAGAGCCAGCAACATCACCATGTTGCCCGCCAGGGCAACGGTGGCGATCACACCAAAGAAGCGGTAGATGGCGATGATGAACAGCGACACGAACAACATGCCCCACAGCGCCGCATCGACACCCTTGGTGATGTTGTCGGCACCCAGGCTCGGGCCAATGGTACGCTCTTCAGCGAAGTACATCGGTGCAGCCAGGCCACCGGCACGCAGCAGCAACGCCAGCTCGGACGACTCGCCCTGGCCGTTCAGGCCAGTGATACGGAACTGAGCACCCAGCGGCGACTGGATGGTCGCCAGGCTGATGATCTTCTTCTCTTCCTTGAAGGTCTGCACCGGCACGTCTTTCTCGACGCCGTTGACCATCTGCTTGGTGTAGGTGGTCACCGGGCGCTGCTCGATGAAGATCACTGCCATGCTGCGACCGACGTTGCTGCGCGTTGCGCGGCTCATCAGTTCGCCGCCATGGCCATCCAGGCGGATGTTCACTTCAGGCGTACCGTGCTCGCCGAAACCGGCCTTGGCGTCGGTCACCTGGTCACCGGTGATGATCAAACCACGCTCGATCAACGCAGGAGGACGGTTGCCTTCACGGAATTCGAACTCTTCGGAAGTGGCACGCGTAGCGCCTGGGTCTGCCGCGAGACGGAACTCCAGGTTGGCGGTCTTGCCGAGGATACGCTTGGCTTCAGCGGTGTCCTGTACGCCCGGCAACTCAACCACGATACGGTTGGCGCCCTGGCGCTGCACGATCGGCTCGGCCACACCCAGCTCGTTGACGCGGTTACGCACCGTGGTCAAGTTCTGCTTGATGGAGTATTCGCGGATTTCGGCGATCTTGGCCGGGCTCATCGCCAGACGCAGTACCGCTTGACCATTGAGGTCGGCAGGCACGATGTCGAAATCATTGAAGTTCTTGCGGATCAGCGCACGGGCCTGTTCGCGGGACGCTTCGTCAGCAAAGCCCAGCTGAATGGCACCGTTGAGCTGCGGCAGGCTGCGATAGCGCAGCTTCTCTTTGCGCAGCAGGCTCTTCACGTCGCCTTCGTAGACTTTCAGACGTGCGTCCAGGGCCTTGTCCATGTCGACTTCCAGCAGGAAGTGCACACCACCGGACAAGTCCAGACCCAGCTTCATCGGGTGCGCGCCAATGCTGCGCAGCCATTGTGGCGTGGTCTGGGCCAGGTTGAGCGCGACAACGTAGTCATCACCCATGGCCTTGCGTACGACATCTTTGGCCGGCAATTGGTCTTCTTGCTTGGTGAGGCGCAACAAGCCGCCTTTGGAACCAGCTGCCAAGGTTGCCGCTTTAACCTGGATACCCGCGTCGTTGAGCGCTTTGCTCGCACGGTCCAGATCAGCCTGATTGACCTGCAGCGAAGTGCTGGCGCCAGAGATCTGGATCGCCGGGTCATCAGGATAGAGATTGGGAGCGGAATAAATAAAGCCGATCGCCAGCACCGCCAGGATCAGTACGTATTTCCACAGAGGGTATTTGTTCAGCATCACGCCGCCCGCTTATAACGCGGGGCGCCTTGCGCGCCCCGTCGATTGGTAAAGGTTGTTACTTAGATCGCTTTGAGCGTGCCTTTAGGCAGCGTGGCGGCGATGGCGCCCTTCTGGAACTTCATTTCCACGGTGTCGGAGACTTCCAGTACCACGAAAGCATCGGAAACCTTGGTGATCTTGCCGGCGATGCCGCCAGTGGTCACGACTTCGTCGCCTTTTTGCAGGCTGCCCAGCAGGTTTTTCTGCTCTTTGGCGCGCTTGGCCTGTGGACGCCAGATCATCAGGTAGAAGATGACCAGGAAGCCGACCAGGAAAATCCACTCGAAACCACCGCCCATAGGGCCGGCAGCAGCAGGCGCAGCGGCGTCAGCCATGGCGTTAGAGATAAAAAAGCTCATTTAGCACTCCAGTTGCAAATAGTGAATCTTAGGGTCGGAAAACTCAGTCCAAGGGCGGCACAGGGAGGCCACGCTTGGCATAGAAGGCATCGACGAAGGCGGCCAATGTACCCTGTTGAATAGCCTCGCGCAAACCAGCCATCAGGACTTGGTAATGACGCAAATTGTGGATGGTATTCAACATGCTACCCAGCATTTCCCCGCACTTGTCCAGATGGTGCAGATAAGCACGGGAGAAGTTCTGGCAGGTGTAGCAGTCACAGGTAGGATCCAGCGGCGAATCATCATGGCGATGGAACGCGTTACGGATCTTCAGCACGCCTGTATCGATGAACAGATGCCCATTGCGGGCATTACGGGTTGGCATCACGCAATCGAACATGTCCACACCGCGGCGCACACCCTCTACGAGATCTTCCGGTTTGCCAACGCCCATAAGGTAACGAGGTTTGTCTGCGGGCATCAGGCCTGGCAGATAATCCAGCACCTTGATCATTTCGTGCTTGGGCTCGCCCACCGACAAACCGCCGATGGCCAGGCCGTCAAAGCCGATCTTGTCGAGGCCTTCCAACGAGCGTTTGCGCAGGCTTTCATGCATGCCGCCCTGGACAATACCGAACAGCGCCGCCGTGTTATCGCCATGGGCGTTCTTCGAACGCTGGGCCCAGCGCAGCGACAACTCCATGGAAATACGCGCCACTTCTTCATCAGCCGGGTACGGCGTGCACTCGTCGAAAATCATCACGATGTCCGAACCCAGGTCGCGCTGTACCTGCATCGACTCTTCCGGGCCCATGAACACCTTGGCGCCGTCGACCGGCGAGGCGAAGGTCACGCCCTCCTCCTTGATCTTGCGCATGGCGCCCAGGCTGAACACCTGGAAACCACCGGAGTCGGTGAGGATCGGGCCTTGCCACTTCATGAAGTCATGCAGGTCGCCATGCTTCTTGATCACTTCCGTGCCCGGGCGCAGCCACAGGTGGAAGGTATTGCCGAGGATGATTTCGGCGCCAGTGGCGACGATGTCGCGCGGCAACATGCCCTTGACGGTGCCGTAGGTGCCGACCGGCATGAAGGCCGGGGTCTCCACAGTGCCGCGCGGGAAGGTCAGGCGGCCGCGACGGGCTTTGCCGTCCGTAGCGAGCAATTCAAACGACATACGACTCATAAGTTGTCCTCAGGGCCGCGCGGCGCCGGGTTACGGGTGATAAACATCGCATCACCGTAGCTGAAAAAACGGTACTCGTTAGCAATGGCGGCCTGGTAGGCAGCCATGGTTTCCGGGTAACCGGCAAATGCCGACACCAGCATCAACAGCGTGGATTCCGGCAAATGGAAGTTGGTGACCAGGCAATCGACCACATGAAAAGGTCGCCCTGGAAAAATGAAGATATCGGTGTCGCCACTGAACGGTTTGAGCACGCCATCACGTGCTGCGCTCTCCAGCGAACGCACGCTGGTGGTGCCCACGGCCACCACTCGACCGCCCCGCGCCTTGCACGCCGCCACCGCATCCACTACATCCTGGCTGACTTCCAGCCATTCGCTGTGCATATGGTGGTCTTCGATGTTATCCACACGCACCGGCTGAAACGTCCCGGCCCCCACGTGCAGGGTCACATAGGCGGTGTCGACGCCCTTGGCGGCAATCGCATCCAGCAGTGGCTGGTCGAAGTGCAACCCGGCGGTCGGGGCGGCGACGGCGCCGAGGCGCTGTGAGTACACGGTCTGATAACGCTCGCGGTCCGCGTCTTCGTCGGGGCGGTCTATATAAGGAGGCAACGGCATATGGCCGACACGCTCCAACAGCGGCAACACCTCTTCAGCAAACTTGAGCTCGAACAAGGCATCGTGGCGCGCGACCATCTCGGCTTCGCCACCGCCCTCGATCAGGATGCTCGACCCTGGTTTGGGCGACTTGCTGGAGCGCACATGGGCCAGCACGCGGTGGCTGTCCAGCACCCGCTCCACCAGAATTTCCAGCTTGCCGCCGGAAGCCTTCTGGCCAAACAGCCGCGCCGGAATCACGCGGGTATTGTTGAAAACCATCAGATCGCCTGGGCGCAAATGCTCAAGCAAATCAGTGAATTGACGGTGTGCGAGGGCACCGCTGGGCCCGTCCAGGGTCAGCAGTCGACTGGCGCGACGCTCGGCCAAAGGGTGGCGAGCGATCAGCGAATCAGGGAGCTCAAAAGTAAAGTCAGCAACGCGCATGATGGGGTTCGTCTAGCAGGGCCGGGAAGTCTAGCGGAAATAGTGAAAATAGACCATGAAACGTGATTGACCAACGGTAATCTCATCTCTATACTTCGCCGCCATTGAGCCCTGATGGCGGAATTGGTAGACGCGGCGGATTCAAAATCCGTTTTCGAAAGGAGTGGGAGTTCGAGTCTCCCTCGGGGCACCATCTTAAAAAAAGACCTTGAAATTCAAGGTCTTTTTTTCGCCCGTAAAAAAGTGGACGGCGGGCTGATTCGTTGCTCACCACCCATTACCAACCTGAAACACGATCCAATGTGGGAGCTGGCTTGCCTGCGATTACGCCAGCCCCAACACCTTCAAAGCATCTGCCTACACAGCAACCGCATCCCCCTCCTCTGTCACCCCATTCGGCAACATCCCATTCGCCAAATCATCCACCACCGCCTTCGCCATCTCCCCCAAATAATGCGCCGCCCAGGCATAGCGGTCTGCGCTTTTGTCCATCGCCGCATCCAAAGCCAGCATTTTTGAACAATGGAGAAGCTCGGAGGCATGCTCCAGGGCATCACGGATGGGTACACCGGAATTGACGCGGAATAAGCGGTGGACGTCGGGCTGTTTGCCGCAGGTGGAAAAAGTAATGACGCCGAGGGTTTTGTTGAGGGGTGGGTTGATCATTGGGCACCTCCCAGGGGGGTGGAGGTGTGGGTCGAGGAATTGCGAAGGTACGGCCTATCAGAAACGCTCATTGCTTAAGCTCCTATGTAGTGAGCTGCCACGTTCGTTTCTCATGCGAATGGGTGGCAGCTATGCGCGGGCTGAGAAACCGGGACAATAGGAACCCGGCAGACCCGAAGGTCTCCCACGCATAGCCGCCATTACACAGACATGCGGACACAAAAAAGCGCCAACAGTCTAATGGATGGTGGCGCCTATGCGCCTATTGTTTCTCGGATTCTCAAGTCCGGTCGCTGGGTTGGAAGCGACGGGAGAAAGGTAGCGCAGGAGCAGTTAGAGATGAAAGTTGGTATCTGTGGCGAGAAGTTTCCAGCGAACTGGCAACCACCGCTTGGCATTTGTCGTCTCTGTGGCCTGAATCGTAAGCGTCCAGCCGCCCCACCTTTACTCAGGTTGAGGCGCGAGGGGTAATAGCTCATCGATCCGGCTGTTGGGCCAGCTGGGTAGTTTTTCCAGCGTATCCTTGAGCCAAGCGGCGGGTTCGA
>NZ_WKCD01000271.1:0-7422 GCF_021606625.1 Pseudomonas sp. PA-4-8C | reverse complement strand
CTCAAGCCCAGCTTCGAAATGATGGGCCAGATGGGCTTCGATGCCACCGCGCTGCGGGTCTACAGCCACGTGGAGCGCATCCACCATGTGCACACGCCGGGCAACAGCTCCGGGATCGTGGACGGCGCCGCGCTGATGTTGATCGGCTCCGAGGCCAAGGGCCGCGAGCTGTGCCTGCAACCACGGGCGCGCATTGTCGCCACGGCGGTGACCAGCACCGACCCGACCATCATGCTCACCGGCCCCGCGCCGGCCACTCGCAAGGCGCTGGCCAAGGCCGGCCTGCGGGTTGAAGACATCGACCTGTTCGAAGTCAACGAAGCCTTTGCTTCGGTGGTGCTCAAGTTCATCAAGGACATGGGCATCGACGCCGCACGGGTCAATGTCAACGGCGGCTCCATCGCCATGGGCCACCCCTTGGGCGCCACTGGCTGCGCGATCCTCGGCACCTTGCTCGACGAGCTGGAGGTGCGCCAGCAACGCTACGGCCTGGCCACCTTGTGTGTCGGCGGTGGCATGGGTATCGCCACCATTATCGAACGCCTCTGAGCCTAAGGAATTTGTCATGACCGATGCCATTCGTTACGAAAAAGGCCAGGACCAGATCGTGGTGCTGACCCTCGACATGCCCGGCCAGAGCGCCAACACCATGAACGCTGCCTACCGCGAAGCCATGGCGGCCACCCTCACGCGCCTGGAAGCGGAAAAGAACGAGATCGCCGGGGTGGTGATCACCTCGGCCAAGAAAACCTTTTTTGCCGGCGGCGACCTCAATGAGCTGATCAAGGTCGATAAAACCCACGCCAAGGCGTTCTACGACAGTGTGTTGGTATTGAAAGCGCAATTACGCCGCCTGGAAACCCTCGGCAAACCGGTGGTGGCTGCGATCAATGGCGCGGCCCTGGGCGGTGGGTGGGAGATTTGCCTGGCCTGCCACCACCGGGTTGCGCTGGACGACAAGTCAGTGCAACTGGGTTTGCCGGAAGTGACCCTTGGCCTGTTGCCAGGGGGCGGCGGCGTGGTGCGGATGGTGCGCATGCTTGGCCTGGAAAAAGCCTTGCCGTATTTGCTCGAAGGTAAAAAAGTCCGGCCTGCCCAGGCCCTGCAAGCGGGCTTGATTGATGAGGTGGCGGCGGATCGCGAGGCATTGCTGGCACAGGCCCGTGCCTGGGTTCTGGCTAATCCCGAAGTCAGGCAACCCTGGGACAACAAGGGCTACGCGATCCCCGGCGGCACGCCGTCCCACCCTAAAGTCGCGCAGATGCTCGCCATTGCGCCGTCGATTTTGCGCAGCAAGACCCAGGGCTGCTTCCCCGCGCCGGAGAAAATTCTTTGTGCCGCCGTCGAGGGCGCCCAAGTGGACTTCGATACCGCGCACCTGATCGAAACCCGCTACTTCACCGAACTGGTGACCGGGCAAGTGGCAAAAAACATGATCGGCACCTTCTGGTTCCAGCTCAACCAAATCAATGCCGGCAGCTCACGCCCCCAGGGCTATGCGCCCTACGTCACGCGTAAGGTCGGTGTGCTCGGCGCCGGGATGATGGGCGCGGGCATCGCCTATGTCAGTGCCTGTGCGGGTATCGAGGTGGTGCTCAAAGACATCACCCTGGCCGCCGCCGAAAAAGGCAAAGCCCATTCAGCCGCATTGCTGGACAAGAAAGTCAGCCGTGGGCAATTGACCGCCGAACAGCGCGAAACCACCCTGGCGCGCATTCATCCTACGCAGGATGACGCCGACCTGGCCGGCTGCGACCTGATTATCGAGGCCGTATTCGAAGACCGCGCACTCAAGGCCAAGGTCTCGGCTGCGGCGCAAAACGTGGTGGGGGCCGACGCGGTGATCGCCTCCAACACCTCCACCTTGCCCATCAGCGGCCTGGCCACGGCGGTGCCCGATCAAGCCAAGTTCCTCGGCCGGCACTTCTTCAGCCCCGTGGACAAGATGCCCCTGGTGGAAATCATCAAGGGCGCGCGCACCAGCGACGAAACCCTGGCCCGAGGGTTTGACTTCGTACTGCAAATCAAGAAAACCCCGATTGTGGTCAACGACAGTCGCGGCTTTTTCACCTCGCGGGTATTCGGCACCTTTACCAACGAAGGCATCGCCATGCTCGGCGAAGGCGTGGCTGCGCCGATGATCGAGACCGAAGCGCGCAAGGCCGGGATGCCAGTGGGGCCGTTGGCGGTGTCCGATGAAGTGTCCCTGAGCCTGATGAGCCATATCCGACAGCAAACGGCCAAGGACCTGAAGGCCGAAGGCAAGGCCATGCCGAACCATCCGGCGACGGCGGTGATTGATCTGTTGGTCAACGAATACAAGCGCACGGGCAAGGCGGCCGGCGCTGGTTTTTACGACTATCCCGCTGGCGGCCAGAAGCACCTGTGGCCTGAGCTGAAAACCCGCTTTGAACAGCCTGGCAAGCAAATCTCACCTAAGGACGTGCGCGACCGCTTGCTGTTTATCCAAGCCATCGAAACCGTGCGTTGCGTGGAGGAAGGCGTGTTGATGTCCACGGCGGACGCCAACGTTGGTTCCATCTTCGGCATCGGCTTTGCCGCGTGGAGTGGCGGCGCGTTGCAGTTTATCAACCAGTACGGGCTGAACGACTTCATCGCCCGCGCCCGCTACCTCGCCGAGGAGTACGGGGAGCGCTTCTCGCCGCCGGCGTTGTTGCTGGAAAAAGCCGCAAAAGGCGCGCTGTTTTAGAAGTTTCACTGTAGGAGCGAGCTTGCTCGCGAAGAACGCACAGGCAACGCTTTTATCCAGGATACCTGCGTTATCGTTGACGTTTTTCGCGAGCAAGCTCGCTCCTACAGTGTGTGTGGGTGCCCATTGAGGGCTTGCTTTGGGGGGGGATTTCAGGGCAGGCTCTGGGTGTGCAATATTCCCATCGCCGTGTCAGGTATTTTTTATGTCGCTACGCGTCTGCATCCTGGAAACCGATATTCTGCGTCCCGCTTTGATCGATGAGTACCAAGGCTATGGGCAGATGTTCAAGCGCCTGTTCGCCAAGCAACCGATTGCCGCCGAGTTTGTGGTCTACAACGTGGTGCAGGGCGAGTACCCACCGGATGACGAAGTGTTTGACGCGTACCTGATCACCGGCAGCAAGGCCGATTCCTTCGGTACCGACCCTTGGATCCAGACGCTCAAGACCTACCTGCTCACGCGTTATGAGCGCGGCGACAAGCTGCTGGGCGTGTGCTTCGGCCATCAGTTGCTCGCGCTGCTCTTGGGCGGCAAGGCCGAACGTGCCAGCCAGGGCTGGGGCATGGGCACCCACGCTTACAAGCTGGATGCCAAGACGCCATGGATGAGTCCTGAGGTGCCGGAACTGACGCTATTGATCAGTCACCAGGATCAAGTCACCACTTTGCCGGACAATGCCACCGTGATCGCCTCGAGCGAATTCTGCCCGTTTGCCGCGTATCACATTGGCGACCAAGTGCTGTGCTTCCAGGGCCATCCGGAGTTTGTTCACGACTATTCCCGTGAGTTGCTGGAAATACTTCAGACAACCCTGGGTGAAAAGGTCTACAGCAACGGCGTGGCCAGCCTGGAACGCGACCACCACGGCGTAACCGTGGCGGAATGGATGATGCGCTTCGTTGCGCATCAGCCTGAAGCCAAAGCTTAAAGCCAGCCCGAACGCTTAAAGCTGGCCCATAACCCGGTACAGCCCAGGGTAATAAACCCGAGCACCGCAAAATAGCCGTAGTGCCATTGCAGCTCGGGCATGTTCTGGAAGTTCATCCCATAAATCCCCGCCACCGCCGTGGGGAACGCCAGGATCGCCGCCCATGCGGCGAACTTGCGCTGCACCACGCTCTGGCGCGAGGCTTCCAGCAGCACACCGATCTCGATGGTCTGGCTGGCGATGTCGCGCAAAGTGGTGAGGTCTTCCATCTGCCGGGTGACATGGATCTGCACGTCACGAAAATACGGGCGCATGTTCTTGTCGATGAACGGGAAGCTGAGCTTCTGCAATTCCTGGCTGATCTCTACCATGGGCGCCACATGCCGCTTGAGCCGCAACACATCGCGGCGCAGGCCGTGGAGGTGCTGGATATCGCGCTCGTTGAGCGAGCTGCACAGCACGTTACGCTCCAGCTCATCGATCTCGGCGTGGATCGCCTCGCTCACCGGCTGATAGTTTTCGGTGACAAAATCCAGCAACGCATAGAGTACGAAATCTTCCCCATGCTCCAGCAACAACGGGCGCGCCTCACAACGCTGGCGCACAAAACCGTAGGACGCCGAGTGGCCGTTGCGGGCGGTGATGATGTAGCCGTTGCCGGCAAAGATATGGGTCTCGATAAACTCCAGCTTGCCGTTCTCGCGCACCGGTGAGTAGGTGACGATAAACAGCGCGTCGCCGAAGGTTTCCAGCTTCGGACGGCTGTGTTTTTCCATGGCGTCTTCGATCGCCAGTTCGTGCAGGTTGAACTGGCGTTGCAGGTTGTTCAGTTCCTGAGCGCTGGGTTCCTCCAGGCCGATCCACACAAAGTGCCCAGGTTTGGCGGCCCAGGCCGCGCCTTCATCGAGGGTGATATCCGAGACTTTCTTACCGGCGCTGTAGACGGCAGCCGCAACAACTCTACCCATGGTGCTGATCACTTCTTATCAAGAGGACAGATGTTGGGCAGCTTAGCCTGAATGGCGTTCCGTTGTTGCTCACCGACATTGCCGACTCCCCTGTCACTGATCGTTCCCACGCTCTGCGTGGGAATGCCGCCCGTGACGCTCCGCGTCACCCTAAGCGTGCGCCTACGCGCGTTGCAGTTCGCGATCCATCTGTGCAATGCACTCATCCATCTGCGTCTGACACGTCAGCAGCAACTGAGGAATGTCATCCACCGTCAACCCACAGGTAGGAATCGGCGGCAACGAGCGTATCAGCACACTGCCGCTGGCCCAGCGATTGAGCTTCATCTGCGTCACGTAATTGCTGACACACACCTGCACGATAGGCACACCGGCCGCAATCGCCATATGAAACGCGCCTTTTTTGAACGGCAACAACCCTTTGCCCAGGTTGCGCGTACCTTCCGGGAACACCCAGATTGACGTGTCCTCATGCTGCAAGGTATGCGTGGTGGTCAGCATCGCCCGCCGGGCCTTGTGCGCATTGCCACGGTCAATCAGCACATTGCCCGCCAGCCAGAACAGCTGGCCGAACAGCGGCACCCATTTCAGGCTTTTCTTGGCGATGCAGACCGTGCGGTGCGGCACTACATTGCCGAGTACAAACAGATCGTAGTTGGACTGATGGTTGGCGATCACCACGCAGGTACCGGGCTTGTTGCGCAGCGAGTCGACGTCGGCCTTCACGTTCAAGCCCAGGATCCGCATGGCTGGCAACGCATAGAGGCGAGCGCAGAGACGGCTGTTGTCCGGATTGAACGGCCGGCACACACCGACCAGCACACCCAGCACGCCGGCGATCATAAAATGCAGGCCCATCAACAACATACGCAACAGAAAAAGCATCGACACGGCCCATCGGGACAAAAGGTGGCGCAGTGTACGGATGTGCACTGTATTCGGCAATTGGCCCTACAGACGTAGGAGATAGCCGATGTTTAAGCGCATGTTTCCACATGGGCCGATAACGGCTAACTAGAGCGGTTATGGAAGTTTCACATTCATAGGTAAGAAAAAGCCCGACTCAAGGTCGGGCTCGGACACGAAAGGTGTAGGACTTAGCTCAGGCTATGGCCCTGATCCTGGATGATTGCATCGTCCAGGGCTTCGAGCAGTGCGCGGCGCACTTTCAACTTGGTGTGCTTGTGCGCGTTCATATTGATCTTCTTCAACTGCCGTGCCGCTTCCAGTGCAGCCGCTTGCAGTTCTTCCGGTGCAACCACCTTGTCGAGGAAACCTGCGTGCAGGGCGCCTTGTGGATCAAACATCTCGGCATTGATCACCGAACGCTGAAACGCCGACTTGCGCAGGCGATCCCGCGCCAACTCGATACCGGCGTGGTGCATGGTCATGCCAATCGCCACTTCATTCAGGCCAATGCTGAACGGGCCTTCGACGCCAATCCGATAATCGGCCGACAACAACAGGAACGCGCCTTTGGCCACTGCATGACCGGGGCAGGCCACAATCACCGGGAACGGATGCGCCAACATCCGCCGCGCCAGGGTCGAACCCGAGGTCACCAGGCTGATTGCCTCTTTAGGGCCGGCGGTCATCACCTTCAAATCATAACCGCCCGACAAAATCCCCGGCGTGCCCGTGATGATCACCACCGCCCGATCCTTCTCGGCCTGATCCAGCGCCGCATTAAACTCACTGACCACCGCCGGAGAAATGGCATTCACCTTGCCGTTGCTCAGGGTCAGGGTCGCGATACCGTCTTCGAAGTGGTAGGCAATCAACTCACTCATGACGCGGTTCCTTGTAGGGCTTGTTATAGAGATAGATGCGCAGACGTTACTCACCACGCCCCCGCGGGTAAAGCGCCGTGACTGACTACCCAGTCAGGCTTTTGCCCCATCCCCAAGGGTAGACACCCCGGAGCAGGGCGCAGCAAGCGCTCCAGACGCGTGCCGCCGATGCCTGAGAATGGCACAATCACCACCCCCAGCCGGGCGGTGAATGGCATAGCGGCCTAACCGCATGAAAATTCTGAAAAAAACCTTTGCCATCAGCAAGGCTTTCGACTACATTAGCGCGCCTCGACAGACTGAACTGGTTTGCCGAGATACGGTGAAGTGTCCGAGTGGCTTAAGGAGCACGCCTGGAAAGTGTGTATACAAGAAATTGTATCGAGAGTTCGAATCTCTCCTTCACCGCCACATTAAGTAAACACAAACCCCTGGTTTTCATAAAGAAAGCCGGGGGTTTGTGGTTTTAGGCCTCGTCAAAAGGGCTGCGCCTCTGTTCGGCCCATTCAATCAAAGCCTGCATCGACGGCCCTAACGCGTATCCATCCTCGGTCAACTCATACTCAACTTTCGGTGGAACCTGCGGGTAAACCGTGCGGCGAACAATTGCGTCTTTTTCGAGCTGCTTGAGCTGCTGGATAAGCATTTTCTGGTTGATACCCTCTATGAGCTTTTCAAGATCGGAAAAGCGCAGAGGACCTTTGGCTGCGAACAGCTGGCAAAGGATGATTATCTTCCATTTTCCCTCCAGTACACGGAGGGTCTCCATGGTTGCTTCAGCCCATTTCACTCGATTTTTTGGGTCGCCACAGTCCCATTCTCGTTCACTGTTCATAGTTTGGTTCGTTACTTACCTTTTGGTGTGTACTTATCATTATCTCACTGTTCTCCTAAGGTAGGCGCCTACCCGAAACCTATACGAGCGAGAACTCATGAAAATTGGAGTGATTGGGACAGGAAACATTGGCGCAACCCTTGCCCGGAAGATGATTGCCGCAGGCCATGATGTGCAAGTGGCTAACT
>NZ_WKCD01000270.1:0-7474 GCF_021606625.1 Pseudomonas sp. PA-4-8C | reverse complement strand
ACCCAGGATATCTTTATGCAGACTGCTCAAACTAGGCTACTCGCGCTTGCACTGATAGAGATCAGGACGTTGCTTGCTGATTATCTGGGCAGTGATGTAGATGCTCCAATGAGCGTCCGTGTCGCGGCCCATATGGCCTATGCGCTCCACAATGAGGCGGAGGCTGCATACAGCAACGCTGAGTTTCAACTCGACTGTGCGACCCAGAAAATAGCCGTAATTGATCAGATTCTTGGTGTTTCGGATGGAGCCGCATTGCTGAGTAGATTTGACGTCGAAGACAAAATCAATCCGGATGACGCCCCACCTAGATGACCGCTTCTGGCCGATTGCTGCCTTTCACGAAGGGCAGCATCGGGTCGGTAACAGCCCCTCGGGACAGGCAGTAATCGGCTAAAAACGGTCGTCAGAGCTGATAGGAAATCGAATTAGGAAAGGCTGATCATTTTTGCCAGAATGACGGCAGCGCTTTCGCACACTGCCATCCTCCAGGGCCGATTGATTTGTCGCAAAGCTTCCTGCGACATGACTGGATTGCGTTACAGCGTCACAATGTTGAACCAGAAATCGAAGTTGTCCAAGTAGGACGCCATTTCCTCCAGCAGCTTTGCGCCCCGTCTATATTGGTATCACCCGAGGTCAATGCGTCTTTCAACGAGGTCTCTTTCAACACGATCTTGTTCAGCGCGCGCGGATCAGAGTCACCTTGCCAGTGCAACTCCTCGCACTTGATCCATACCCCCTACTGTGTGGTGGCCATCAAATGTTCGGCGAGCGCCTGGTAGGCCGGGAAGGTGGTTGGATCGAAGTTGTCGCCGGACGCCAGTGGGTGAGAGGCGTAGCGGACGATGACCATCTCCGCCTTGGGATCGACATAAATACCCTGTCCGTGTATACCACGTGCTGTGTAGGCACCATGGTCATTGTGCGACACCCACCACATGTTGCGATAACTCCAGTTTGGCATCAGCTTTTCACCCGCCTTGGCAAAACTTTCCTGGCTGCCGCCGCCGCGTATGTCAGCAATCACGTTCGGTGGAACTATTTGCTGGCCGTTGAACTTACCATTCAGGCGCATCATTTCGCCAAAGCGGGCCAGGTCGCGCAACGAGGTGTTGAAACCGCCGCCGGTGAAAGCGGTGCCCACATCATCGGCAATCAGGTATGCATCCTGCTCAGCACCCAGTTTTCTCCAGATTCGCTCATGCAAATTGACCGCGATCGTTTTCCCGGTGGCGCGCTGGATCACCCACGACAAAACGTCGGTATTGACCGTCTTGTAGGCAAAGACCTGACCGTGCTCGCCCTCTTTCTGAAGTTTCTCCAAGTACTCGGTCAGAGAGGTAGCGCCGCTGTAACCAGTCGGGCGAGGCAGCATATGACCTGCCCTCACGTACTCCCAAATCTCTGCCTTGGTGTCCCCGTAATTCTCCGAGTAGCGAACGCCGACGGTCATGTCCATCACTTGTCGTACGGTTGCATCGCCAAAAGCACTGTTTTTCAGCTCGGGAACGTAGGTACTGACCTTCTCTTGCGGATTGATCTTGCCTTCCTCGACCAGCATCGCCCCCAATGTGCCGATAAAGGACTTGGTCACCGACATCGCGACGTGCTGCCCCTGTTCGGTCAGCCCGCCAAAGTAGCGTTCATAAACCACTTGCCCGCGATGCATAACCAGAATGCCATCGGTGTAGTTGGCCGTCAGTGACTGCTCCCAGGTCATGGTGCGATCACTGCCAAGCGGAGTGAACGCCACGGCGTCGATATCTGTGCGCTTGGCGTTAGGTAATAGGCTGACCTCGCCAATGCCTCGCGAAACCTGCACGGTCGGCAGTAATTCGCGCATATGGGAGAACGCCCAGCGCGTCTGCGGGAACTGCAGAAAATTTTCGAATCGTACCGTTTTTTCGGGGGCCGGCGGGGTGCCCTGCATCCAGCCCATGACGACAGGATCGCTGGCCTGGGCATCGGCAAACTGTGGCTGGACAGCGGCCTCGGCAACAGCGCAGGACAGCACTGCGCTGTCCAACAAAGCATGCACTATGGCTTTTCTCGATTTCATGCGTTTCACCTTCTTATTGTCAGTTGTTCGGCTTCTAAAAAGGCGGCCCGAAGGCCGCAAAGTCACACGTAGCGTTTGTGACTGTCTGCTCACACCGGACTGGCACAAGGCATTGGGCGTGAACTCGGCCGCGATCGCCTTGACACCAAATGGGTATCGCCACTTCTTTGTTGTTATGGGCTTGGCAGTACAAGCGCTTGCCAACTGAGCGATGCGAGCTCTGGCGAAGTCTCTTGGAATGAGATACAAGCGTCTAATGCAATTATAAAGAGCGATTAATGCAGTGAGCGACTTAATAGATTTGAAGCGAGTTCGTCACCTGGTGCTTCTGGGCGAGGAGCTGCACTTCTCACGGGCCGCGGAACGCGCTCACCTCTCGCAAACGGCGTTCAGCCGCAGTATTCAATCTCTGGAGGCTGATCTGGGGCTACGCCTGTTCGACAGGGACACTCGCTCAGTGACGCTGACGTCTGCGGGTCATCAACTGATTTCACGAGCGCGTGAACTGTTGAGCTGCGCCAGCAAACTGGTTGCAGAGGCCAATGACATTGCCGGGGCCCAAGGAGGGGCTTTGAGTTTCGGTGCGGGCATGATGGCCGCCAACATCACACTGCCGAATGTGCTGGCGGCGCTGCGAAAGAGTGCTCCCAAGTTGATGGTGAACATCGAGGTCAATTACTGGCGTCACTTGATCCAACGCCTGGAACTGGAGCATATCGAGTTCGTGGTCGCCTCTGAGCGAGTCGACCGGGAAACCGACCCACGCTTTGCCGTCAGGCATTTGCCCCCACAGCCAGCGTCCATCTTCTGCCGCCGTGACCACCCGCTGGCACAGCAGGCTAGCCCAGTCACGTATGAGCAGATACTCGCCCATCCGTGGAACGCTGTGAACACCGACGATGCCCATGCAAGAGCAGTGTTCGGGCTACCCCAGGGAACGTCCTTGCCTTGGGCTCTGATTTGCAATGAGTTGAGTTGGCTGCGCCATGCAACGCTCACAAGCGACTCACTGCTGATCACTTGGCAATCGTGGGTGGAAAGCGATCTGGAGAGTGGTGCACTGGTTAACCTCCTCCCCTTCATTCAACCAGCGGTACCAGCACATTTGTGCTACTTCCAAGAAACCATCGTATTTCATGCAGACCGCACCCTGTCACCCGTCGCCAGGAAAGCTATCGACCTGATTATCGAAGAATCTGAAAAGCGCTAGCGCCTGACTACTGCTCCGATTCGCTCATTGCCTTGAAACCATCCAGATCAGGAAATAAGCTCGCCATCAATCACCGGTCAATCACCACAGCTGAATCGTGACGGGGCGAACTTGGCATTTCCCAGTCAGCAGCTTTCGCTTTGTCGCACGCGCCTTTTGCCGATACTCAATCCTCCACATCAGCCAAGCGGCAACCCGTGATCTCAGATTGACGGTCACCATCCGAAGTGGCTCGATTATGATCGGCTACTTTTCGGAGCCGCTATTCGCGTCATACTTGAAAATCGTGCGTGCACAATGTGCGTATGGAAACGAGTAAGCGGTTGGAACCTTTGGAAAAGGGGTGTAGGAGGCGGAGACGAAAAGGGAGAGGGTGGTGAGGTACATCTGAACTTCGGTATCGATTCGGCAGAGGTGGCCACGAGGATAAGAAGTCGGCAGGCGCTTTAAAAACTGACGAGTTCAAGTACGCGGGTCCAGCGTCGATTAAGAGTGGCTGGTCCCGCGTGATCCGGAGATCAACGCGTTATGGCATCACATTCGTTACGCAAGTTGCTATCTTTAATGTTGCCGCAGCTTTGACCGCTCATTTGCGCCGAACAAGTGGCCCGAAGGTCGTCGTTCCGGATATTGCCGCAGTTTTGGCCATTGGTTTTGGCTTCGCAATAAGCGCGTTGATCGCTGTCACTGATATTGCCGCAACCAGCATGGGCGTAGGTACTCAACATCAATAACATCGCAATGATGGCTCTCATCACTCTCTCCATAGGATGTCAGTAAATAGCCTGACGCTGACTGATCCAAGATGATCTTGTTGCTGTAATGAGCAATCAAATTGACATCATTTTTTTGGAAAGTTCAATGGGGAGGATGTGACTTTCGGGCGTACAGTTTTTATGTTTCGGCGACACCTGAATCGCCCGCCAGTAACTGCGCAAAATCCGAAAGCACCACGCAGTCAGCCTCCACCTCACCCCGAAAAGCGATGTTTTCCAATACTTGAGTCACGGTACGAATACGGTAGTCAGCCATCGCTTGCAGCACATCGAGCGGTGCTTGCGAATCAATGAGCAGGGAAGCTGGAACCCGTTCGATTCCAGTAAGAGGGATATATCTTTCCATTTTTGAAACTCCGATAAATGCAATGATTTACCGATAATCAGGTCGCCAAACCTGGTCGCCACGTGGGCGACCGGGGGACTATAAGCGCCGTTGCAGCCGACGAGCAACGCCAAGGTTGTAACCGGCACGGACGGGCTGAAGCTCATACGCCGCTCATCCCATTTTTTTTGCTCCAGTCTCCCCGAGGCTAGTCTCGTCTCCTTCCTGGAATTTCCACGCGTCGTCTCGCTTTTTAAGCTTGCTGAAACGTTTCATCGAGTTTATAAATCGCAAACAACTCCAATAAAGGCCACCGCCATGACCCCGCTAAAACTCCTCGTTGCCCTCAGCGCATTCTCTGCCGCCTCCCACGCCCTGGCCTGGGATTACGTGCTGCTCGATACCGACAAAGCCGCCCAGAACTGGCAGGTCACCAGCCAGCAGCTCGGCATCCAAACCGACAAGCCCTTCAGCGTTACCTTGCGCACCCTGCACGGTGGTCGGCAGGAGGGTGTGAGCATTGTCGATATCGATAACGGCACGATGAAGCTCTCGGTGGTGCCGACGCGTGGCATGAACGTGTTGCAGGCGTCGGTTGGCGATGTGCGCATGGGCTGGGATTCGCCGGTCAAGGAAGTGGTGAATCCGTCCTTCATCGAGCTCAATGGCCGTGGTGGTTTGGGTTGGCTGGAGGGTTTCAATGAGCTGGTCACCCGCTGCGGCTACGAATGGGTCGGGCACCCTGGCATCGACAACGGCGAGTTGCTGACCCTGCACGGGCGGGCGGCCAATATTCCTGCGAATAAAGTCACCCTGCATATCGATGAAAAACCGCCGTACGCCATCACCCTGCGCGGCGAGTTGAAAGAGCAGGCGTTCAAGAAGGTCGATTTTTCTGTTGCGACCGAACTGGTCACCGAGCCTGGCAGTGTGGTGTTCGCTCTCAACGACACGCTGACCAACAATGGTGATTATCCGAAGGAATACCAGGCGCTGTATCACAGTAACTTCAGCACGCCGTTCCTGGAGCAGGGCGCGCGTTTCGTTGCGCCGGTGAAGCAGGTGTCGCCGTTCAACGACAAGGCCAAGGGCGAACTGGCAGACTGGCAAACCTATCGTGCCCCGACCAAGGACTATGACGAAACGGTCTACAACGTGGTGCCGTATGCCGATGCCAAGGGCGATACCTTGACGGTGTTGCATAACAAGGCCGGCAGCCTGGGGGTTTCGGTGGGTTTCAATACGCAGACACTGCCGGTGTTTTCCCTGTGGAAGAACACTGATACCCAAGGGCAGGGCTATGTCACGGGGCTGGAGCCGGGGACGAGTTTTTCGTACAACCGTCGTTATCAGCGGCCATTGAACCTGGTGCCTACGATCGGGGCGAAGGAACATAAGCAGTTCCGTATCAGCTACAGCTTGTTGGCGGATAAGGCGGCTGTGGAAAGGGCCTTGAAGCAGGTCAGCGAGATTCAGGGTGGGCGGGAGACTGAGGTGCGGCAGACGCCTTTGGTGGATTTGACCAAGGGGTGACATTGCTGGAGCCTTCACCCCGGGGGCCGGCGTGCTTCATCGAAGCCGGAATCGCCTGGCAACTGTAGGAGCGAGCTTGCTCGCGAAAGACTCACAGGCGCCGCGTTCATTCAGGACGCCCGCGTTATCGTTGACGTTTTTCGCGAGCAAGCTCGCTCCTACAGTAGGGCTTTCTGTCATCGACGGGCATGCATACTGAAATAACCGTATTTCAGGAGTGCTTCCATGATTCGCAGGGCCTTACCCGCCGACGCAAAAGCCATTGCCCAGGTGCATATCAGCAGTTGGCAGGATGCCTACCGTGACCTGATGCCCGCCCAGTTCTTGAGCAGGTTGCAAGCAACGCTGGCTAGGCGCGAAGCCCATTGGGTTCGCTCGCTTGCCTTGGGTGAGTCGACGGTATGGGTTGCCGAGGTGGGCCAGCAGGTGGTTGGCTGGATAGCTGTGGGCGCCAGCCGTGATGAAGACGCTGTGCAGGCTAATGCAGGTGAGGTCATGGCCATCTACGTGCTCGCCGAGCATTGGCAAACCGGCGTCGGGCTGGCCTTGTGGAAAGCCGGCTTGCAGGATCTATTGGTGCAAGGCTATGAGCGTTTAACGCTGTGGGTCTTGGCCGGTAATGAACGGGCTATTCGATTTTATCGCCGGGCGGGGTGTGTGGAGGAGGCCGCGACTGAGCGCGATCTTGAGAGGGGCGGTGTTACGCTGGTGGAGGTGAGGTATGGGTTGCCGTTGAGATAGCACAGGTATCTACGCAACTTGGGCATCAGTTGAGTCGTCGTCGGCTGCCAGGCCGCCTTCGCGAGCAAGCCCGCACACATTGGTCATGCATTGCCGTCAAAATCAGTGCCTGGCACAGATCCCCTGTGGGAGCGGGCTTGCCCGCGAAGGCGGTGTGTCAGTCACTGAATTTTCAACTGAACCACCGCCATCGCAGGCAAGCCAGCTCCCACATTTGGATCGCGGGGCACAGCTCGATCGGCGTCGGCTGCCAGGGGCACTCCCACCTCACTCATGCCCTGCGCGCAGTCAACAACACCGCCGCCGCCGCTGACAACAAACCCGCGCAGCAGCGATTGAACAGGCGCTTGCCCTTGGGCTCGGCAAACCAGCGGCGCATATGCAGGCCCATATAGGCATAGGCGTTGATGGCGACCCATTCCAAAGCCAGGAACATCGCGCCCAGCAAGGCAAATTGCGCGGTGATGGGTTGGCCGGGCACCACGAATTGCGGGAGGAAGGCGGTGAAGATCAGGATCGCCTTGGGGTTGCCCGCGGCCACCAGAAATTCCTGCCGCGCCAAGGCCCACAGGCCTACCTTGCTCGTCGCGGTTTCTACCTGCCGCGGGTCTGCGCGCCATAGCTGATATGCCAAGTAAAACAGATACGCCGCGCCGAGAATCTTGATCCCGTAGAACAACAACTCCGAGGTTTGCAGTACCACCGCCAAGCCAGCGGACGCGAGGGCGATCATGCCGGCGAAGGCCAGCAGACGGCCGAGACCGGCGAGGCAGGAGGTGCGGTAGCCATAGCGGGTAGCGTTGCTCACGGATAGCAGGTTATTGGGG
>NZ_WKCD01000027.1:0-39855 GCF_021606625.1 Pseudomonas sp. PA-4-8C | reverse complement strand
CACGTCAACAGTACGGTGCATGGGCAACTGCACCTGCATCCGGTGCAGGCCTATGCCAGCGCCGCCGACATGCCGCCGTGCGACTGGCTATTGGTGGGCACCAAGTCCACCGGCAATGTGGACCTGGCGCCGACCATCGCCCAAGTGGCGGCGCCGGACGCCAAAGTGGTGCTCCTGCAAAACGGCCTCGATGTGGAAGATAGCCTGCGTGAACACCTGCCGCCTTCGCTGCATCTGTTGGGCGGCCTGTGCTACATCGGTGTGCACCGCTCGGCCCCCGGTGTGGTCGAGCATCAGGCGTTGGGCCGGGTCAACCTGGGCTATCACAGTGGCACGGCGGCCAACGATGAGGCGCGGCAACAGGCGATTGTCGAAGCCGGCGCCGGGCTGTTTCATCAAGCCGGTATCGAGTCCCAGGCCATGGCCAATGTGCATCTGGCGCGTTGGCACAAGCTGGTCTGGAATGTGCCATTCAACGGCCTCTCGGTGTTGCTGGGCACGGGCACCACGGCCATGATGGCCGACGAGTCCAGCCGCGAGTTGATCCAGGCGCTGATGGCCGAGGTGGTGCAGGGCGCTCATGCCTGTGGGCATGAAATTCCTGCCAGCTACGCCGGGCAGATGTTCGCCATGACCGAAACCATGGACGACTACCTGCCCAGCATGTACCACGACCACCTGCACAAGCGGCCCTTGGAACTGGCGGCCATCTACGCCCGTCCCTTGGCCGCTGCCAAAGCGGCCGGTTGCGAACTGCCACGCATGCAGGCGCTGTACCAGGCCTTGAGTTTCATTGATCGGCACAACCGCTGATTGGGGGGGAACCACTGACCAGGCTGGCCATTGCGAGAAAGCCAGGGAGGTGGTGGCCACTGGGCATGTGCCCCATGGCATCAGCAACGAGTTGAGAATCCAGACCGAGCGCTAGCTGCTAAGCTCATTCCATCCCCGCCATCCTGGCAGTCCAGGAGGTTTTATGATTCGTTCGATGCTGTTTGCCACGGACCTCGGTCTGTATGCACCCTATGTGATGCAACATGCATTGGCGCTGGCGCGAACGTTCAAGGCTGACCTGTATGTGATCCACGTGGTCGAGCCCATCGGCTTGTTCGCCGAATCGGTGTTGCAGAGCTACCTTGATGAAGCCGCCTTGAGCGAATGGCAGAGCAAGGGGCTGAGCACGGTGATGGCGACGATTGAACAGCGCGTGCTCGACAGCTTTCGCGAGGAGTGGGGGGAAGGGGAGCAGGACCTGCAATGGATTCGCTCGGTCAAGGTGATCCAGGGGGACCCTTGCGAGGTGATTCTCGACCAGTTGCGAAAACTGTCTGTCGACTTGCTGGTCGTCGGCAGTCATAGCCAGGCAACCGGCGTGGCCGTCCCCCTTGGACGTACCGCCGCACGGGTGCTGCAGTTGTCCCCGGTGCCGGTTTACTTGGTGCCGTCGCTGCAGCGTCGGCGCAGTGACGACAGCTGACTGGTAAAAACGATAAAAAGTTCTAGATTTATCCGCCAAACCTTTAATATAGTTATATACCGTCGCTGATACCCGTGGCGTCTATCTGCTTTGAGGGATTGATATGAAGCTTCAACAACTGCGCTACATCTGGGAAGTGGCGCACCACGACCTCAACGTTTCCGCTACCGCTCAAAGCCTCTACACCTCGCAGCCTGGTATCAGCAAGCAGATCCGCCTGCTCGAAGACGAGCTGGGCGTCGAAGTCTTCGCACGCAGTGGCAAACACCTGACCCGCGTCACTCCGGCTGGCGAGCGCATCATCACCACCGCCGGCGAGATCCTGCGTAAAGTCGAAAGCATCAAGCAGATTGCCCAGGAATTCTCCAACGAGAAGAAAGGCACCTTGTCGATCGCCACCACTCACACCCAGGCACGTTATGCACTGCCGCCGGTGATCCGCGATTTCATCAAGCAATACCCGGACGTGGCGCTGCACATGCACCAGGGTTCGCCGATGCAGATTGCCGAAATGGCCGCTGACGGAACCGTCGATTTTGCCATCGCCACCGAAGCCCTGGAACTGTTCGGCGACCTGGTGATGATGCCCTGCTACCGCTGGAACCGTTGCGTGGTTGTGCCTCAGGGGCACCCGTTGGCCAAGTTGCCGAAGCTGACCCTGGAAGCCTTGGCTGAATACCCGATTGTGACCTATGTGTTCGGCTTTACCGGCCGTTCCAAGCTCGACGAAGCCTTCAGCCATCGCGGCCTCACGCCCAAGGTGGTGTTCACCGCTGCCGATGCCGACGTGATCAAGACCTATGTGCGCCTCGGCCTGGGCGTCGGGATCGTTGCCAAGATGGCGGTCGACACCAACCTGGACAAAGACCTGGTGGTGCTGGATGCCAGCGAATTGTTCGAGTCCAGCGTGACCAAGATCGGTTTCCGCCGCGGTACTTTCCTGCGCGGCTTCATGTGCGATTTCATCGAGAAGTTCGCCCCGCACCTGACCCGCGAAGTGATGGCAAAGGCGATTCAGTGCCACAACAAGCAAGAGCTGGAAGAGCTGTTCGACGGCGTCGAATTGCCCGTCCACTGACACGATTACCCTGTAGGAGCGAGCTTGCTCGCGAAGATCGCCAACGATAACGCGGGGCGCCAGGTTGTATGCGGCGCCCTTGCGTTTCTTCGCGAGCAAGCTCGCACCTACAGGGGCCGTAGGTTATCTGGCCTCGGTCACCGTAAAGTACTGCCGAGCGCCGGCCACCAGAATCTCCACCTCTTCATCGATACGCTTGCCCAGCAGGCCTTTGCCCAAGGGCGAGCGCGGCGTGATGACGGTCACTGGTTGCCCGACCACATCCACTTTCAAACCCGCTGCATCCGGCGCCAGGAACAGCCATTGCTGGCGACCGTCCTCGTCTTCCAGGCCTACCAGCGTGCCTGTCTCTATCCCACGTTGATCATCGTACGCACGTAGCTGCAATTGCTGGCACAAGACCAGCGATTGCTTGATCTCCTCCACTCGCCGGGCCTGCCCGGTGGCCAGGTACGAAGCCTCCAGGCCGAGGGTGTCGTATTTGTTCTCGGCGATGTTTTCTTCGTGGGTCGCGGTTTCGTAAGCGGTCTGCGCGGCGCGTTGGACGATGTCGAGGTCGACGGTGAGCTTTTCCAGGATCAACTGGAGCACGGCGTGTTTATTCATGGCGGTATCTGGCATCAATCGCAGAATTGCAGGACATTGGCCCGCGTCTTTTCATTGGGAGCGTTCTGGTCTTGTTGCAGCCAGAACTGGCATTTGGGGTTGGACAGGTTACGCGCGTTGCTTCGGGCCTGTTCCAGAGCCTGTTGTTGTTCCTGTTTATGCAGGTTCTGTTGGTACTGTTCGAACAGGCGGTTCGGTGGCTGCGGCTCAACCATCGCCGGTTGGCCCAATTGCTGAACCGCCTGTGCCACCGGCGCCAGGCTCTGGGGGAACAGGTAGCGAGACGCCAGCCAGGTGGTCAGCGCAATGGCGATAAACCCTAGCCACACGCCTGCGGCAATCGCGATGCAGAGCTTGAACAGCGATAACGGACGGTCAGACATAAGGGCCTCCTGGCAGGCATTGACGGTATGGCGGTGATTGTCGCACAGCCTCCGTGCAGAATAATCGCGATCAAGCCTTCTGCATCCACGCATTTATGCGGACAATCGAACCTTTGATCGATGGAGCCCGGAATGAAAGCCCGCTGGGATATTTTTTGCAGTGTCGTCGACAACTACGGCGACATCGGCGTGACCTGGCGCCTGGCCCGGCAGTTGGTGGTGGAGCAGGGCTGTGACGTGCGTTTGTGGGTCGACGACCTGCGGGCCTTCGAACGCATGTGCCCGGACATTGATGTGCAGGTGGGCCAGCAATGGCAAGAGGGCGTGCAAGTGCGTCACTGGCCGGCCGAATGGCCGGGCGCACACCCTGCCGATGTGGTGATTGCCGCGTTCGCCTGCCAGCTACCGCCTGAGTACATGGACCGCATGGCCGAGCGTGAGCGTGCGCCATTGTGGATGAACCTCGATTACCTCAGCGCCGAAGACTGGGTGGTGGGCTGCCATCGCTTGCCTTCGGTGAAGTACAAGGGCGTGCAGAAATACTTTTTCTTCCCCGGTTTTCGCCCAGGCACCGGCGGCCTGTTGCGCGAAGCCGGCTTGCTGGAGCGCCGCCAGGCATTTCAGCAGGATGACCTCGCGCAGCAACAGTTCCTGCAAAGCCTGGGTGTTGCTCCGACGGCCGGTGCGCGTTTGATGTCGCTGTTTGCCTATGAGAATGACGGCTTGGCCGGCTGGCTGGACGTATTGGCAGCCGATAGGCGTGGGACGCACTTGCTGGTGCCGGAAGGGCGCATTCTGGGGGATGTGCAACGCTGGCTGGGCGTGAACAGCTTGTCCGCAGGTGACATCCAGGTACGTGGTGCGCTGACCGTACAGGTCATTGCATTCGTGCGTCAGGAGCAATATGACCGATTGCTATGGTGCTGCGAATTCAACGCCGTGCGTGGCGAGGACTCATTCGTGCGTGCCCAGTGGGCGGGCAGGCCATTGCTGTGGCACATCTACCGCCAGGACGAAGACATCCACCTGGACAAGCTCGACGCCTTCCTGGAACTGTACACCGCCGCACTTTCGCCGACCGCCAAGGCTGCCGTCGTTACGCTCTGGCAAGCCTGGAACGCTGATGGCGATATGGCACAGTCCTGGAAAATGCTGCTGGAACATTGGCCGGAGGTCAGCCAGCACGCGCAGAACTGGTGTCTGGAACAAGGCTTGCAGGCCGATCTTGCGACGGCGCTGGTACAGTTTTATGAAAGTTGGATATGATACGCCACCTTGATTTTTGTCAATCCCATCCAAATTTCGGATATACGCAATGAAAACTGGTAAAGAACTGAAACCCGGTACAGTGATCCGTCTCGAAAACGACCCTTGGCTGGTTCAGAAAGCTGAGTTCACCAAGTCTGGTCGTAACAGCGCAATCATGAAGACCAAGCTGAAGAACCTGCTGACCGGTTACAAGACCGAAATCGTCTACAGCGCCGATGACAAACTGGACGACGTGATCCTCGACCGCAAAGAAGCGACCCTGTCCTTCATCAGCGGCGACACCTACACGTTCATGGACACCACCGACTACACCATGTACGAGCTGAACGCTGAAGATATCGAAGCCGTTCTGCCGTTCATCGAAGAAGGCATGGAAGACGTCTGCGAAGCGATCTTCTTCGAAGAGCGCCTGGTTTCCGTAGAACTGCCGACCACCATCGTGCGTAAGGTTGCTTACACCGAAGGCTCCGCTCGCGGCGACACTTCCGGCAAGGTGATGAAGCCTGCCAAGCTGAGCAACGGTACCGAACTGCAAGTGGCCGATTTCATCGAAATCGACGACCTGATCGAGATCGACACCCGTGAAGGTGGTTCGTACAAAGGTCGCGCCAAGAAGTAATTCTGGCCCCGGCGATACGAAAAAAGCCCGACCTTGAGTCGGGCTTTTTTGTGGGCGTCTACTTGATCACTTCAAGTGTTGTTTCAACTCATCTGATGCTTGCAGTAAGGCCGAACGTACCGCAGGCACCTGGCTGACCACATTGAGCAAGCCGTAGTCGTGGATCATGCCGTTGTAGCGTACGGCCGTCACCGGTACACCTGCCTGATCCAGCTTGCGGGCATACGCCTCACCTTCGTCACGCAGCACGTCGGCCTCGGCGGTCTGCACCAGCGCAGGCGGCAAGCCTTTGAGCTGCGCAGTTGTAGCCCGCAATGGTGAAGCATAGATCTCGGCGCGCTGAGTGGCATCGGTGGTGTAGTTGTCCCAGAACCATTTCATCATGTTTTTGGTGAGGAAGTGCCCCTCGGCAAACTGGTTGTAGGAGCCTGTGTCGAAGTTGGCGTCCGTCACCGGCCATAGTAGAAGTTGGAACTTGATGGCTGGCGTGCCCTTATCCTTGGCCATCAGGCTGACCACCGCCGCCATATTACCGCCGACGCTATTGCCTGCCACGGCGAGACGTTTGCCATCAACATTGATCTCCTTGCCGTGTTCAGCGACCCACTTGGTTGCACCGTAGGCCTGGTTGATCGCCACTGGGTAATGCGCTTCCGGTGATGGCGTGTAGTTGACGAATACCGCGACCGCCCCCGAGCCCACTACCAGATCACGTACCAGGCGTTCATGGGTCGGGTAATCCCCGAGCACCCAGCCGCCCCCGTGGAAAAACATAAACACCGGCAAAGTGCCCTTGACCCCGGCCGGTCGCACGATGGTCAGGTCAAGCGGCTGGCCGTCGACTTGAATGGTCTTCTGGCTCACATCCGTCTTGGGCAGGGTCAGCTTCACCCCGGCCTGGGCGCCAGTCAGCACCGCGCGCGCCTCTTGGGGTGTCAGTTGTTCCAGCGGCTTGCCGGTACCCGAATTCAATACATCCAGGAAGGCCTGGGTGTTGTGCTCGATATCACCGTTAGCGGCGAAGGCGCTGGTGATAGACAGGGCAAGCAGGGTGCCGGTGAGCATTTTGCCGATCGTTTTCATGTTTCCTCCTGGGGGTGGTAGTGGTCGTTACACGGCTACGTGCAGGCGCACATCAACGTTGCCGCGAGTAGCGTTGGAGTACGGGCAGACTTGGTGGGCGGCGTCGACCAGGCTTTGCGCATCGTCCTGGGCCAGGCCCGGCAGGCTGATGTGCAGGTCGATGTCCAGGCCGAAACCGCCGGGGATCTGCCCGATGCCTACATGGGCAGTGATCGATACGTCATCCGGGATATTGCGTTGGGTCTGGCTGGCGACGAATTTCAGGGCACCGATAAAGCAAGCCGAGTAGCCGGCAGCGAACAGTTGTTCAGGGTTGGTGGCCTGGCCACCGGCGCCGCCCAATTCCTTCGGGGTGGACAGTTTGACGTCAAGGATGTTGTCGCTGGAAACAGCACGGCCATCACGGCCGCCGGTGGCAGTGGCTACGGCGGTATAGAGAGTTTGCATGGGACTTTCCTCGCGGGTTTTTGCGCAAAATATTTGCGCGCTAATTAATTTGTAGCGAATATATTCCGCTAATATTTTGCGCGCAAGTTAAATTTTAAAAAGCCGAATTTTTCCGACCGCCGCGCTTAGGTTGTAAGAAGAAAGTGCTTTATGACGTGAGCAATACGGCTCGGACTATAGGACTAATCTGAGCCGTTTAACTGGAGAGGGGGAGTGATGGCTCCGGGCGGTATTACAGGCTGTCTTGAAGGTTGCCTCTCAGCGCCAGCAGATCGTTTTGCAGCGTGCGCAGTTGTTCGATGTCCAACCCGCTGGCGCCGAGGATGCATTGGGGAACATCCATGGCCTTCCCTCGCAACGCGCGGCCGGCGTCGGTCAGTTCCACTACGACCACCCGCTCATCTTCGCGGCTGCGGGTGCGACTGAGCAGGCCCTCAGCTTCCAGACGCTTGAGCAGCGGCGTCAGCGAGCCAGGGTCGGTCAGCAGGCGGCTGCTGATTTCGCCGACGGTCAATCCATCCTCTTCCCACAGCACCATCATGGCCAGGTATTGCGGGTAAGTCAGGCCCAGGGCTTGGAGCAGGGGCTTGTAGACCTTGGTCATCAGCAGCGAGGTGGAGTGCAGGGCGAAGCACAACTGGTTATCCAGCAGCAGGGATTGGCAGGGGTCAGGGTTTTTGCTCATTGTGGTGCCTCGAAAAAACGTGTCTGTGCTGGAATCTAGCGGGCGAATCTTTAATGCGCCAGATAATTCTATCCAAGTGGTCAGACCAGGCCGCTTTGCAATGCCAGATCCCAGGGCGGCACCGGGCTGAAACGGGATTTGAGGTATTCGAGCAATAATCGGCTACGTGCGTTGGGCTGTTGTTCGAGGCGCAGCGCGTAAATGCCGGCGGTTTCGGGGCTGGGCAAGCCGTTTGCACAAAACAGCGGCAACAGTTCTCCACGCACCAGATATTCACTGGCCAACCAGGTCGGCAGGTGCGCGATGCCCAGCCCAGCCAGTGCGCCCGAAAGCAGCGCCTCGGCGTTATTGGCGCTCATGCGGATGCGCCGGGGGCGATAGGTAGTGCGGCGCCCGTCCAGTTCAAAGCGCCAGGCGAACATCGGCGCCAGGCCATCCCAATCGAGGCCGTCATGCTCGCTCAGTTCCCGCGGATGGGTGGGTGTGCCGCGGGTTTTCAGATAGGTCGGGCTCGCACAGGCAATGCGCACGATGCTCGCCAGGGGTGTAGCGATCCGACGAGTGTCGACGATATGCCCGGCGCGCAGCACCAGGTCTACCTTGCCAAGGTGTGCGCCTTGCATATCGACAAAGCTGTCGATCAAGTGCAGGTGCACATCCAGCCCTGGATACACGTTCAAGAAGTCCGCGATCACCGGCGCCAGGTGGCGGCGACCAAACGCTGCCGGTGCATCTACCCGGATCAACCCTTCCGGCGCATGGCTCAGGGACACCGCTTCGGCCCGCGCCAATTGCAGTTCACTGACAATCCGCCGCGCGCGTTCGGCAAAGGCCAAGCCGGCAGGTGTAGGCACTACCGCGTGGGTGCTGCGCTGGAACAGGCGGCTACCCACTGAACCTTCCAGGCTGTCGATTCGACGCGCTACTGCCGAGGGCGTCAGTGGATGACGTCGTGCGGCAGCGGAAAAGCTTCCGGTTTCCATCACATCGAGAAACAGGCTCAGTTGGTCGGTCAGAGTATTGGGGTTCATAGGCGAGCGCTTGTGCGATATTGGCATAGCCATTGTGCGTTGCTGTGCGTTTCCATACCAGAGCTGACTGCGTAGCATGCCAGTCTTGGGATTGCGGAGTAGTGCGTGGTGTTGGATTTAGTCATGTACCTGGTATTGGGCGCAGCCCTGGGCACCGTGGGTGGGTTGTTTGGCATTGGCGGCGGGCTGATAGCCATTCCGGTGCTCGGCGTGCTGTTCGGCCTGGATCAGCAAATTGCCCAAGGCACCGCGCTGGTCATGGTGATACCCAATGTGATGCTCGCCCTGTGGCGCTATCACCAGCGTAATCGCATCGAGTTGCGCCACGCCTTGCCGCTGGGCGTGATGGGCTTCTGCTTTGCGTGGCTGGGGTCGATCTGGGCGGTGGGGCTGGATGCCGGGGCAATGCGCATCGGCTTTATTGTTTTCCTGGTGGCGTTGTCGGCCTACAACCTATTGCGCATGTTCACCCGCAACGCGCCGCCCACGGCGCAGATGCGCTACTCCTGGCCCTGGCTGGGTGTGTTGGGCGCAGCGTCCGGATCCATGGGCGGATTATTTGGGGTAGGGGGCGCGGTGGTCGCCACACCCGTGCTCACCAGTGTGTTCGGCACCGCTCAAGTGGTCGCCCAGGGTTTGTCCCTGGCCTTGGCGCTGCCCAGCACCGGTGTGACCCTGGTCACCTATGCCTGGCACCACGAGGTGGACTGGATGATCGGCCTGCCGCTGGCGGTGGGGGGCCTGCTGAGTATCAGTTGGGGTGTGAAAGTGGCCCATGCCTTGCCGGAGCGTCTGTTGCGCGGCCTCTTCTGTGGCTTTTTGGTGGTGTGCGCGGTGATGCTGACCTTTAAAGTTTGAAGCCTTCGACGATGTAGTCCGCCAGGCATTCGGTGATCGGCGAGGTCATCTGCGGGTTACGCAGCAAGCGCAGGTTCATCGACGGTAAAGGCGGGAAGCCTTCGTCGCTGCCGAGCACGCGCAGGTCGTCGGTGACCAGGCTTTCCATGCTGACCATCACCGCCAGGCCTGCACTGACCACCGCCAGGATCGCTGCTCCGTTAGAGCTGTGATAGGCCAGACGATAATCTCGCCCGGCCGCCTCCAGTGCGGCCCGTGCCCAATGGGTGTACAGGCACTCGTCGCCGGACACCGCCAGGGGTAGGGCATCGTGCTCCTCCACACAAAAGCACGGCGATGCTGCCCACACCATGCGTTCGGTACGCAATAACTCACCCAGATCGTTTCCAGGTTCGCGGCTGATCACGGTCAACGCCAGGTCCCGCCGCTGCATCAATACGGTCGATGCTTCGCAGTGCATTTCGATCTGAATCAGTGGGTAGGCTTTGGAAAACTGCTTAAGGATCCCAGGCAGAAAGCGCATCACGTAGTCATCCGGCGTGCCGATGCGCACCAAGCCCACCATGTGGGGCTCGCGCAAGGTATTGAACACCTCGCTGTGCAATTTCAGGATGCGCCGCGCATAACCCAACAGCACCTGGCCTTCGGGCGTGAGCCGTACCTGCCGGCCATCGCGCTCGAACAGTTTGCGCTGCAGTACGTCCTCTTCCAGGCGCTTCATCTGCATGCTCACTGCCGACTGCGTACGGTTGACCTGCTCGCCGGCGCGGGTGAAACCGCCTTGGTCGGCAATGGCAACGAAGGTGCGCAGCACGTCTGTGTCGATGCTGGGATAGGCGGACAATTGATCAATCTCCGAGATGTATTGCATAAGAAACATTCGTTGGATTGATCATAATGCCAGGCACACACTGTCGTCATCCCCACTGGAGGGCGAGAAGATGAAAGGTCAGAAAGGTTTCATATCGACAGGTAAATGGCCGCTTTCCGGGCTGTTTCACACATTCGCGCGTTGGCAGCTGTTGCATCAGGAGCGCCAGATGCTGGCGACCCTGAGCGATGACGCACTCAAGGACATCGGGCTCAATCGCGCCGACGTCGCGCAGGAAAGCCATCGGCATTTCTGGGAAGACCCGCTGCGAAAATAAGCCTGGATGCAGTAGGGTAGGGGGCGAGCTTCTATGGAGATTGCCATGCCCGCCGACCTGTGTTTTTCACTCAAGCAAGCTCGACGCATGGCGCTGGCAGCCCAGGGGTTTTCCGGGCGCCAGGCGCCTGCACAGATAAAGGCCACGCACCTCAACCGCTTGATCGAACGCCTGGGCGTTTTACAGATCGACTCGGTCAATGCGTTGGTGCGTTCCCACTACCTGCCCGTGTTTTCCCGCCTTGGTTCTTATTCCCCGTCGATTCTTGAGCAGGCCGCCTGGAGCCAGGGGCGCCGGCGTTCACTCTTCGAATACTGGGGGCATGAGGCGTCGCTGCTGCCCATGGCCCTGTACCCGCTGATGAAGTGGCGCATGGAGCGCGCGCGGCAAGGGCAGGGGATCTATGCGCAAATGGCACGTTTTGGCCGTGAACAGCAGGCGACTATCCAGCGCGTGTTACGCATCGTCGAACAGCAGGGCGCCTTGGGGGCCGGCAGCTTGTCGACCCGCGAGGAGCGTGCCGGGCCTTGGTGGGATTGGAGTGATGAAAAGCACGCGCTGGAATGGCTGTTCGCCGCTGGTTTGGTCACGGTTGCCGGTCGCCGAGGGTTCGAGCGGCTTTATGATTTGCCCGAACGCGTTATCCCCGCCGAGGTGCTCAATGTCTCCATGGGTGAGGCTCAAGCGCAGCGCGGCTTGCTGTTGCACAGTGCGACGGCATTGGGTGTCGCCACCGAAAAAGACCTGCGCGATTATTTTCGCCTCGAGCCCGCCGACAGCCGCAACCGCTTGGCCGAGCTGGTCGAGGATAGGCAACTGCTGACGTGCCAGGTGCGGGGTTGGAAGCAACCCGCGTATTGCCTGGCGCAGCCGAAACTGCCGCGCAACGTACCGGCCAGCGCACTGTTGTCACCGTTCGATTCGCTGATATGGGAGCGCAGCCGCACCGAGCGCTTGTTCGACTTTCGCTATCGGCTGGAGATCTACACCCCGCAAGAAAAGCGCGTGTATGGCTATTACGTGCTGCCGTTTCTGCACAACGAGCGCATTGCCGCGCGCGTCGACCTGCGGGCCGAGCGTGCCCATGGGCGCCTGGCCGTACATGCCGTGCACGAGGAAGAGCCGGGGCTGGATGAGGAAGGCATGCTGGCGCTGGCATTGAACCTACGCAAAATGGCCGACTGGCTAGGGCTGGAACAGGTTCAGCTCAATTGCCAACGGCCCAGCGCTGCCCGATTGAGGGCTGCGATGCTGAACCGGGATGTCAGCCTTTAAGGGCCCTATCGCGGGCAAGCCCGGCTCCCACAGAGAAACGCGTTCAAATGTGGGAGCCGGGCTTGCCCGCGATGGCGTCATCCCGGTCGATAAAGCGTCAGCGCTTTACCTGTTTCAAGGTCTCGGCAATCAGAAACGCCAACTCCAGCGACTGATCGGCATTCATCCGTGGGTCGCAATGGGTGTGATAGCGGTCCGACAGGCCATCTTCGGTGATCGGCCGTGCGCCGCCGATGCATTCGGTGACGTTCTGCCCGGTCATCTCGATATGGATCCCGCCAGCATAGGTGCCTTCTGCCTGGTGCACCTGGAAGAAATCCTTCACTTCGCCAAGGATCTGCGCAAAGTCACGGGTCTTGTAGCCACTGCTGGCCTTGATGGTGTTGCCGTGCATCGGGTCGCAGCTCCACAGCACTTGCTTGCCTTCGCGCTGCACGGCGCGGATCAGGTTGGGCAAATGGTCGCCGACCTTGCCTGCGCCCATGCGGGCGATGAGGTTGAGGCGGCCGGGGTCGTTATCCGGGTTGAGGATGTCGATCAGGCGGATCAGGTCGTCAGGGTTCATGCTCGGTCCGACCTTCACGCCGATCGGGTTGTTTACCCCGCGCAGGAACTCGACATGGGCGCCGTCCAACTGACGGGTGCGGTCGCCGATCCACAGCATATGTGCCGAGCAGTCGTAGTAGTCGTTGGTCAGGCTGTCGCGGCGTACGAAGGCTTGTTCATAGTTGAGCAGCAACGCTTCGTGGGCAGTGAAGAAGCTGGTTTCGCGCAATTGCGGCGAGCTGTCCATGCCACAGGCGCGCATGAAGGCCAGGGTTTCGTCGATGCGGTCGGCCAGTTGGCTGTACTTTTCAGCCAGGGCTGAGTTGGCGATGAAATCCAGGTTCCACTTGTGCACTTGGTGCAGGTCCGCGAAACCGCCCTGGGCAAAGGCGCGCAGCAGGTTGAGGGTGGCGGTGGACTGGTGGTAGGACTGCAGCAGACGGTCCGGGTCTGGCACGCGGCTTTTTTCGTCGAAGCCGATGCCGTTGACGATATCGCCACGGTAGGCGGGCAGGGTGATGCCGTCGATGGTTTCATCGTTGGCCGAGCGTGGCTTGGCGAACTGACCGGCCATGCGCCCGACTTTCACCACCGGGCAACCGGCGGCGAAGGTCATGACAATAGCCATCTGCAGCAGCACCTTGAAGGTGTCGCGGATCTTCGCGGCGGAAAACTCGGCAAAGCTCTCGGCGCAATCGCCACCTTGCAGCAGGAAGGCACGGCCCTGGGTCACTTCGGCAAACTGACGGCGCAATTCGCGGGCTTCCCCGGCAAACACCAGGGGCGGGTAGCTCGCCAGGCTTTGTTCCACTTGCAGCAAGTGGGCAGCGTCCGGGTATTGGGGTTGCTGCTGGATCGGCAGGGCTCGCCAGCTATCGGGGCTCCAGGGTTGGCTCATCATGAACTCGTTTGCGGGTGGATGTCGGGGCGTCAATGTTAGCAGCAATTAGTACGTGACCTGTGGCTGCCGCTTGGCCGACAATCGCGCCTTTGTCGTGCGGTAGACCCTTTAGGAGTAGTGATGAGCGAGGAGCGTGTCGAGCGCCTGCTGGCCGAAGTCCATGATGAATTCGGCATGATCCGTGTGCTTGAAGTGGCGGATTACCGCTTTCTCGAATTCGGCGATGCCATTGAGCAAAGCTGTGTATTCACCGCTGACCCGAGCTGGTTGGAGTACGACTATACCCGCGCGATGCTGATCGGTGCGTTGTGCCATGAGCAGCCGGAGAGTGCGTTGTTTCTCGGCCTGGGCGCGGGCACGTTGACCCAGGCGTGCCTCAAGTTCCTGGCGCTGGACGATGTCGAAGCCATTGAGCTGCGCCCCGATGTACCGCGCCTGGCGATTGAATATCTGGGGCTGGATGACGATCCGCGCTTGTACATCCGCATTGGTGACGCGCTGCAATTGCTCGACAGTGCCGAATCTGCCGATCTGATTTTCGTCGACCTCTACACCGATGTCGGCCCGGGCGTGGGGCATCTGGCCTGGACCTTTCTGGAAAACTGCCAGAAGAAACTCAACCCCGGCGGCTGGCTGGTGATCAACCAGTGGGCCACCGATGATGGCAAACCGCTGGGGGCGGCGTTGCTGCGTGGGTTGTACCACCGGCATTACTGGGAGCTGCCGGTGAAGGAGGGCAATGTGATTCTGTTGGTGCCTTCGGAGTTGGATCAGGAGCTGGACCTGGAGGCGCTGTCAGCCCGCGCCGAAGCCTTGGCGCCGCGGTTGGGGTATTCGTTGCAGCCGTTGATCAAGGCGATTCGGCCAGCAACTTAGTTGTCAGTTCGGGCGCTTTCGCGGGCTAGCCCGCTCCCACAGGGGATTGCATTTCAGCAGAGAATGCAATTCAACTGTGGGAGCGGGCTTGCCCGCGAAGAGGCCCTCACTGCCGACCGCTAATTCAGTTCGTTCAAATCCCCTTGAACACCCCCGGCCGCTTCTCGATCATCGCCCGAACACCCTCCTTGGCATCCTCACTGTTAAGCAGTTTATCCACCATGGGCGGCAGCGCGGCGGCTGCGACGGCCTCACCCTCCATCCGCGCCAGCCGCGCCGACATCAACGTGGCCTGCACACCCAGCGGTGCCTGGCGCGCAATGCGGTTGGCCAACTCGATGGCGCGGGGCAACAGGTCTTCACTGGCCATCACTTCCTGCACCAACCCCAGGCGCAGGGCTTCATGGGCGTCGAATTCGTCGCCAGTGAGCAGCCAGCGCATCGCATTGCCCCAGCCGGCGATTTGATGAAAGCGCAATGTCGCGCCGCCAAACGGGAAGATCCCACGTTGAACTTCCATCTGGGCAAAGCGGGTATTGCTGGCGCAGAGGTTGATATCCGCCGCCAGCATCAATTCGATACCGATCGTCAGGCAATAACCCTGGGCGGCGACGATCACCGGCTTGCTTACGCGCGGGCCGGCAAACACCCCCCACGGGTCGCACCCTCCCAGCGGCGGTTGCCAGCCGCCCGCCATCACGCTGCTGACATTGGCCAGGTCCAGCCCGGCCGTGAAGTGATCGCCATGGGCAAACACCACGGCCACCCGAGCGTCATCGTTTCGATCAAATTCGCCATAGGCCAGGCTCAGCGCATTGAGCAAATCAAGGTCGAAGGCGTTGCGTTTGGCCACACGGTCCAGGCCCAGCAATAGAACATGGCCCTCAAGTGCGCGGCTGACACGGCTACTGCTGGCTTGATTCATGGGGTGTGCCCTCGGGGCGCGGGTAAGGTTTCAGACCAAAGGGTCTCAATGGTTGGGTGAACCGTTTAAGCTTGATGGCCAACAGGGCCGGGCCTCTGAAAAATAGACCCTGGCGCACGGATCTGCAAAACGCGTGACGCAGTGCGCTTTATCGGTGCCTGGCGATAAAAAAAGCTCCCTTTTTCAGCTATTTCCGGTATAGTGCGCGCCGGCCTTTAACCGGGCCGCGTTTAGGTAGCGCAATTCCCCGAAGTCAGCTTCGGCTGCACGTCCGCACAGCGGACTCTCCCTTGACGAATCTTTTTCATTCATTCGTTTTCGCAAATCCCCGCCGACAAAGCAGCCAGGGCGACTCTTGAGTCTCAACACGGCATGCGCAGCTTTGGAGCATGGGTCTTTGCGGATGCACTTAGAGGCAGACCCATGACCCAGGAAACCGGCGGCTTCGCCGCTTTTAATCTTAACCCGAATATTCTTGCAGCCGTCGCAGCGACCGGCTACGAAGAACCTTCGGCGATTCAGCAGCAATCGATCCCGATCATCATGGCCGGTAAGGACATGATTGGCCAGGCGCAAACCGGTACCGGTAAAACCGCCGCGTTCGCCCTGCCTATTCTGCATTGCATCGATCCTGCCAAGCGCGAGCCGCAAGCCCTGATCCTGGCGCCAACCCGTGAGTTGGCGCTGCAAGTAGCAACCGCCTTTGAAACCTACGCCAAGCAAATGCCGGGTGTAACTGTTGTGGCCGTTTACGGCGGCGCGCCTATGGGCCCACAACTCAAGGCAATCCGTAATGGCGCACAGATTGTTGTCGCCACTCCGGGCCGTCTGTGCGACCACCTGCGTCGTGACGAAAAAGTTCTGTCGACCGTGAACCACCTGGTTCTGGACGAAGCTGACGAAATGTTGAAGCTGGGCTTCATGGATGACCTGGAAGTCATCTTCAAGGCACTGCCAGCGACCCGTCAGACTGTACTGTTCTCGGCCACCCTGCCGCAGTCCATCCGTGCCATTGCCGAACGCCACCTGCGCGATCCGGAGCACGTGAAGATCCAGACCAAGACCCAGACCGTTACCGCGATCGAACAGGCTCACCTGTTGGTTCACGCTGACCAGAAGACCTCGGCTGTATTGAGCCTGCTGGAAGTCGAAGACTTCGACGCCCTGATCATGTTCGTGCGCACCAAGCAAGCGACCCTGGACCTGGCTAGCGCCCTGGAAGCCAAAGGCTACAAAGCCGCTGCGCTGAACGGTGACATTGCCCAGAACCAGCGTGAGCGCGTGATCGACTCCCTCAAGGATGGCCGTCTGGACATCGTTGTAGCGACCGACGTTGCCGCCCGTGGCCTCGACGTTCCACGTATCACCCACGTGTTCAACGTTGACATGCCTTACGATCCAGAGTCCTACGTTCACCGTATCGGCCGTACTGGCCGTGCCGGTCGCGAAGGGCGTGCATTGCTGCTGGTGACTCCACGTGAGCGCCGCATGCTGCAAGTGATCGAGCGTGTTACCGGTCAGAAAGTTGCCGAAGTCCGCCTGCCGGATGCTCAGGCCGTTCTCGATGCGCGCATCAAGAAACTGACCAACAGCCTGGCGCCACTGGTGGCTGACGCTGAATCGACTCACGGCGACCTGCTGGACCGCCTGACCGCCGATATTGGTTGCACCCCGCGTGCCCTGGCTGCAGCTCTGCTGCGCAAAGCCACCAACGGTCAAGCCCTGACCCTGGCAGCCATCGAGAAAGAACGTCCACTGGTTCCGAACAGCGCGCCACGCGGTGATCGTCCAGAGCGTTCCGGTGACCGTCCAGACCGTGGCGACCGTGAGCGTCGTGCTCCAGTGCCATTGGCTGAAGGCCGTGCTCGTTGCCGTACCGCGCTGGGTGCGCGTGATGGTATCGCTGCCAAGAACCTGCTGGGCGCTATCCTCAACGAGGGTGGCCTGGCGCGTGAAGCCATCGGTCGTATCCAGGTGCGTGACAGCTTCTCCCTGGTGGAGCTGCCGGAAGACGGCCTGGAAAAACTGCTGACCAAGCTCAAAGATACTCGCGTTGCCGGTAAGCAGCTCAAGCTGCGTCGCTACCGCGAAGATTGATCCGCCCTTGGGCTGATTGATCGCACATAAAAAATCCCCGACTGGTTCGGGGATTTTTTTTGCCTGATGTTTAGTCTCCGGCACGAACAACTGTGGGAGCTGGCTTGCCTGCGATAGCGGTGAGTCAGCAAGCCAGTGTGTGACTGATACACCGCTATCGCAGGCAAGCCAGCTCCCACAGGGGTAACGGTGTCAGCCAAAGCGATAGATATCCATGCCCAGGGCGCCCAGTGTGAAGCCTTGGTGCGCCACGCTGAAATCTGCGCCCGCACCCCGCGCGAAGTACAACGGCAGCAGATGCTCATCGCTGGGATGGCTGCGCACGGCATGGGGCGCCTGGCGGCGATAGTCATGCAAGGCGGCGTCGTCATTGGCCGCCAGTCTGTCGACCACCCAGTTGCGAAACTCCAGCGCCCACGGTGTGATCGTCTCCGGCCCGGCGCGCCAATCCAGTTCGCCCAGGTTATGGGTGATGCTGCCGGAGCCGATCAACAGCACACCCTGTTCACGCAGGCTGGCGAGTGCATGCCCCACGCGGGTCTGCAAGGCGGGGCCCATACGACTGGGCAAGGAGACTTGCACCACCGGGATGTCCGCTGCCGGGTACATCAGCGACAGCGGGACCCAGGTGCCATGGTCGAAGGGCCGACGTTCATCAATGCTGGCAGCCAGACCGTCGGCGTGCAGCAATTCGACGATCTCACTGGCCAGTTGTGGGTCACCCGGCGCGGGGTATTGCACCGCAAACAGCTCGCGCGGGAAGCCGCCGAAGTCGTGCCAGGTTTCGGGTGCAGCACTGCCGCTGACCAGCAGCTGCGGGCTTTCCCAATGCGCCGACACCACCACAATGGCTTTGGGCCGTGGCAGATCGGCAGCCAGACGCTGCAGCGCAGGGCCGCTGGCGCCGGGTTGCAAGGCCAGCATGGGCGAGCCGTGGGAGATAAACAGGCTGGGGAGCATGAGCAGGGTCCTGAGGGTTAAGATGGAGCCATCTTCAATCAGATCATTGATCTAAATCTAATATAAGTTTTAGCGCCTTTTGATCGAATTTTCGGAGTGATTCATGCAGCCTGAATTTTGGCAGGACCGCTGGGCGAGCAATCAGATTGGTTTCCACCAGCGCGAGGTCAATCCCTATTTGCAACGGCACTGGCCCGTGCTGGGGCTGCCCGAGGGGGCAAAGGTGCTGGTGCCGTTGTGTGGCAAAAGCCTGGACTTGGTATGGCTCGAGAGCCAGGGGTACCCGGTAATGGGCGTGGACCTATCGGAGCAGGCGGTGGAGGCGTTCTTCAGCGAGCAGGGGCTTGTGCCGCACCTCACTCAGAAGGGCGCCTTCAAGGTTTACCAGGCGGGCCAGATCGAACTGTGGTGTGGCGATTTCTTCAGTCTGGATGCTGAGGCAGTGGCCGGTTGCAGCGCCGTTTATGACCGCGCGGCATTAATTGCCTTACCGCCGCTGATGCGTGCGCAATACGCCGAGCACCTGAATGCCTTGCTGCCCTCAGGCTGCCAGGGGTTGCTGATTACTCTTGATTACGACCAAGCTCAGAAGGCCGGTCCGCCTTTTGCTGTTTCGAACGAGGAGGTGCAGGTGCTGCTGGGGCCATATTGGATGTTGGAGCGGCTGGAGGAGCGGGACATCCTGGGGGAGAGCGGGAAGTTCCTGCAGGACGGTGTTACCCGCCTTGAAGAGCGTGCTTATCGGCTGACCCGGCGCTGAAAGGGCTTTTGCTTTTGTAGGAGCGAGGGGGACGCCTAGTTCTTGCTCGCGAAAGACGTCAACGATAATGCGTGCTTGGTGAATGAACGCGGCGCCTGTTAGTTTTTCGCAAGCTCGCTCCTACAGAGGAGGGTGAGAAATCAGCATGCATAAAAAAGGGGCGATCATATCGCCCCTTGTCGAGTCATCCGGCTATCAGCCCCGGCGACGCAGTGCGTCAATCCGCTCTTCCAGCGGCGGGTGGCTCATGAACAAGCGAGCCAGGCCCTGCTTGATGCCGCCGTTGATGCCGAAGGCGGTCAGGCTGTCCGGCATATGCACCGGCAGGCCCTGTTCGGAGCGCAGGCGTTGCAGCGCGCCGATCATTGCGCTGGTGCCCGCCAGGCGTGCGCCGGCTTCATCTGCGCGGAACTCGCGTTTGCGCGAGAACCACATCACGATGGCGCTGGCCAGGAAGCCCAGGACCAACTCGGCGAAAATGGTCGCCACGAAGTAGGCAATGCCACGGCCTTCTTCGTTCTTGAAGATGACCTTGTCGACAAAGTTGCCGATGATCCGCGCAAAGAACATCACGAAGGTGTTCACCACGCCCTGTACCAGTGCCAGGGTGACCATGTCGCCGTTGGCTACGTGGCCGATCTCGTGGGCCAGCACCGCCTTGACTTCATCGGGCGAAAACCGCTCCAGCAGGCCCTGGCTCACAGCCACCAGTGCGTCGTTCTTGTTCCAGCCGGTGGCAAAGGCGTTGGCCTCATAAGCAGGAAAAATCCCCACTTCGGGCATTTTGATGCCTGCTTCTTGAGACAACTGCTCCACGGTTTGCATCAGCCATTGTTCATGGCGAGTGCGGGGTTGAGTGATGATCTGGGTGCTGGTGCTCATCTTCGCCATCCACTTGGAGATGAACAGCGAGAACAGCGAACCGGCAAAACCAAAGACCGCACAGAAAATCAGCAGCTGATTGAGGTTCAGATCAACCCCATTGGCCGCCATGAACCCGTTGAAGCCAAAAAGGCTCAGGGTGACGCTGGCAATCAGTACGACCGCCAGGTTAGTGGCCAAGAACAGCAGGATGCGCATCATGGTTGTAGAATTCTCCTCATGCTTAATATGTCGCTCACTGCGGGGTATATAAGGTGCGGCATGGGGTGATTCAACCGGGGGACTATTTCAAACTGTGTCCTACACCTCGGGCGTAGGGCCTTGAAGGGATTTTCCCACCTGTATTGTCAGCCGTGATCGACCCGATGCTACCCCGTCGCCCCGTGATTATAGGGGGTACGTCATCGGCAGAGGCCAAATGAAGTACAACCGCAAGTAAGTGACACAGAAGTGTTGCCAGATAATCGCTGTACGACCCTTTGTGAGTCGTACAGCGTCAATTGCCTTACTGGCGATAGGACTTCAGGAAGTTGCCGATGCGACCAATGGCCATTTCCAGGTCATCCACGCGTGGCAAGGTCACTACGCGAAAGTGATCCGGCCACGGCCAGTTGAAGGCGGTGCCTTGCACGACCAGCAGTTTTTCTGACAGCAGCAGGTCGAGCACGAACTTCTCATCGTTGAGGATCGGGCAGACTTTCGGGTCGATCCGCGGGAATGCATAGAGCGCACCCATGGGCTTCACACAGCTCACGCCTGGAATGGCATTGAGCAATTCCCAGGTGCGGTTACGCTGCTCCAGCAAGCGGCCTTGGGGCAGGATCAGGTCATTGATGCTCTGGTAACCGCCCAGGGCGGTCTGGATCGCGTGCTGGCTTGGCACGTTGGCGCACAGGCGCATGTTGGCCAGCATATCGATGCCTTCGATGTAGCTTTGCGCGTTGTGCTTGGGCCCGGAGATGGCGATCCAGCCGGAGCGGAAGCCCGCCACGCGGTAGGACTTGGACAGGCCGTTGAAGGTCAGGCACAGCAGGTCCGGGGCCAGGGAGGCGGTGCAGATATGTACGGCGTCATCGTAGAGGATCTTGTCGTAGATCTCGTCGGAGAACACCACCAGGTTGTGCTGGCGCGCCAGCTCCAGCATGCCCAGCAGCACTTCTTTGGAATAAACGGCGCCTGTCGGGTTGTTCGGGTTGATGATCACCAGGGCTTTGGTGTTGGGGGTGATCTTGGCCTTGATGTCGGCCAGGTCCGGGAACCAGTCGGCGCCTTCATCACACAGGTAATGCACCGGGTGGCCGCCCGCCAGGGTCACGGCGGCGGTCCATAGAGGGTAATCCGGGGCTGGTACCAAGACTTCATCGCCATTGTTGAGCAATGCCTGCATGGACATCACGATCAACTCGGACACGCCGTTGCCCAGGTAGATGTCCTCGATGCCGACGCCTTCGACCTGCTTCTGCTGGTAGTACTGCATCACCGCCTTGCGCGCGCTGAACAGGCCCTTGGAGTCGCTGTAACCCTGGGCGGTCGGCAGGTTGCGGATCACATCCTGGAGGATTTCGTCCGGCGCCTCGAAACCAAACGGCGCCGGGTTGCCAATGTTCAGCTTGAGGATGCGATGGCCTTCCTCTTCCAGGCGTTTGGCGTGCTTGAGCACTGGGCCGCGAATGTCGTAGCAGACGTTGGCGAGCTTGTTCGATTTGCTGACCTGCATGGCGATGTGATCCTGAAAATGAACGATCCCGACGGCGTAGGCACTACCGTAGGGTGAAGCCTGCACGGCCCGCACCCATAAATACGTTTGAATGCCGGTGGCGCGGGTGCCAGACTGGCGTTTTGAAGAGGCGCAATCATACGTGCCGCCTGATCCATGGAAAAGACACAGATCAGGGTTTTTCAGTTGCCGAGGTGTACCGATGGATAAGTTGCAGAAAACTGTAGACGAATGGAAGGCGATGCTCGATCCGGAGCAGTACAACGTGTGCCGTCTCAAGGGTACCGAGCGACCGTTCAGCGGCAAGTACAACGCCACCAAGACCGACGGCGTCTACCACTGCATCTGCTGCAACGAGCCGCTGTTCGATTCCAAGGCCAAGTTTGATTCCGGCTGCGGCTGGCCCAGCTTCTATGAGCCGATTGCCGATAGCGCAATGGTCGAGATCCGCGACGTCAGTCACGGCATGATTCGCACCGAAGTCACCTGCGCCAAATGTGATGCACACCTGGGGCATGTGTTCCCGGACGGTCCACCGCCGACGGGCCTGCGCTACTGCATCAACTCGGTATGCCTGGATCTGGTGCCGCGCTAGGCTTGCATAGCCCCCGTAGGAGCGAGCTTGCTCGCGAAAAACGTCAACGATAACGCGGGGCGCCTGAATGAACGCGGCGTCTGGGAGTTTTTCGCGAGCAAGCTCGCTCCTACACGAATAAGGTTCTTCTTTCGCTGACTTGAGGTATTGCCATGAGCGACTCCCTGCTGAGCATCCCTTGCACCACCATCAAGGGTGAACAAAAAACCTTGGCCGATTTTGCCGGCAAGGCCATTCTGGTGGTCAACACCGCCAGCAAATGCGGCTTCACCCCGCAGTACAAGGGCCTTGAGCAGCTTTGGCAGCAATACAAGGACCAGGGCCTGGTAGTGCTCGGCTTTCCCTGCAACCAGTTCGGCAAGCAGGAGCCGGGCAACGAAGGTGCGATATCCGAGTTCTGCGAGCTGAACTTCGGCGTCAGTTTTCCGCTGTTCAAGAAAATCGACGTCAATGGCAGCGATGCCCACCCGCTGTTCGTGCAGTTGAAAAAACAGGCACCGGGTCTGCTGGGCTCCAAGAACATCAAGTGGAACTTCACCAAGTTTCTCATCGGCCGTGATGGCCAGCAGGTCAAGCGTTTTGCGCCAACCACCAAGCCCCAGGACTTGACCCAGGAGATCGAAGCCCTGCTCAAATGACCTACGCGGTGCGGGTACCCGTCAGAGGCTGGTGGTCTTCGGTACCCACAGTTCCAGCAAGGCGTTGAGTTCTTCCCGTCGAAACGGCTTGGCCAGGTAGTCGTTCATACCCGCCGCCCGGCAACGCTCGCGTTCTTCGGCCATCGCATTGGCGGTCAAGGCCACGATGGGCAAGTCCGGCCAACGCCCGCTGCGGCGAATTTGTCGGCTGGCCTCATAGCCATCCATCACGGGCATGTTGCAGTCCATCAACACCATATCGAAGCGCTGGTCCTCCAGCAGCCTGAGGGCTTCGCCACCGTGGGCCGCGACGATCACCTCGCACCCGAGCTTGCTGAGCATGCCCTTGGCCACCAGTTGGTTGACCGCGTTGTCCTCCACCAACAGGATGCGCGCACGGTGCGCAAGCGGTGCGGCCTCTATCTGTACCGGGTCGAGCACCAGTTGCGCGTCGCTGCGCAGGTTGCGTTGCAAGATCTGGTACAGCGCGTTACGGCTCAACGGGCGTGCCTGTTGTTGTAGCGGCGCCAGGGCCGCGACTTCAGCGCTGGGCAAAAAGTTGCCGTAGGCGGTGACCAGCAGAATCGGCGCGCTGATGCCCGGGCGCAAGCGGAACAAGCACTCAGGGCAGTCGGTGATCAACAGGTCGGGCGCCAGCCCGCTCAAATCGTCGTCCTGGGAATAACAGCGCGGCGTCAGCCCCCAAGAGGGCAACAGCGTGGTGAGCAGCTCCGTCAGCCCGCCGCCGGCGTTGGTGATGGCGATCACCTCGCCGGTGAGCGGTGCATAGCGTGTGGCAGGCAAATGCGCCGGCAGTGGAAGGTCGGCGCAGAACTGGCTGCCAAAGCCCACCTCCGAACTGATACTCAGGCGGCCTTGCATGGCTTCGCACAGGTTATGGGTCAGTGCCAGGCCTAAACCCGTGCCGCCAAACTGACGGGTGATGCCAGCGCCGGCCTGGGTGAACGGCTGGAAAATTTTCACCTGGGCTTCCTGAGCGATGCCAATGCCGGTGTCGCACACTTCGATGCTGACCCGGCCTTCCAAGGCGCGCAGGCGCACATCGACGCGGCCGAAGCGGGTGAACTTCAAGGCATTGGAGAGCAAGTTGCTGACGATTTGCCGCACACGGGTCGGGTCACCGATCACCTGGGCGGGAAATTGCGGGTCGATCAGGCAGGTCAGCTCCACACTCGGCGCAGCGTTTTGTGACAGCAGGTTGGCGGTGTCCTCCACCAGGGAGCCCAGGTCGAAGGGGATATGCTCCAGTTCCAACTGGCCGGCGTCGAATTTGGACAGGTCGAGAATATCGTTGAGCAACTCCACCAGCACTTTGCCTGAGTCATGGGCAATGGACAGTTGCTGGCGCTGTTCGGCGGTCAGCGGGCTGTCCAGTGACAGGGCAATCATGCCCAGCAGCCCGTTGAGTGGCGTGCGGATTTCATGGCTCATATTGGCCAGGAATGCCGCCCGCGCCTGGGCCATGCCCAGCGCCGTCATTTTCGCCGCCTCCAGCTCATCGTTGGACTGGCTCAAGCGTTGGTTGCTGGCCTTGAGTTCAAGGGTGCGCGCCGAAACGATATTTTCCAGTTGCCCCAGGTACTCCGTGAGGCGGTCTTCGGCGTGGCGCCGTTGCTGGATCTCGGTTTCCATGTTTTCGAATTGCTGGTTGGCGACGCTGACCAGCACGCCGATTTCATCGTGTTCATGCCCCGGTGGGCAATCCAGGCGCGCCTGTTTGCGTGTGCTCAGCTCGCGGATAATGCGCACCAGCGGTTGGGTGAGCATTACGTAGAACAGGCCGAGCAAAATCCCGGTGAGCAGCAGGCTGCGGGCGAAGCCGTTGAGCAGGGTGATCTCGGCGCGATGCAGGAAACGGCTGCCAAAGGCATAGGTGTCGACGTCAAGGCGCAGCACACCCAGCGAGTCGTTGGGCATATGGCTGAGAAACAGCCGGTCTTCGAACTGGCGATTGGCGCCAAACAGAAAATCGCTGACGGGCCGATAGTTGCTTTCTTTGCGCGGGCGGTTGACGTCGGCCAGCACCACCCCATTGTTGTCGATCAACTGCGCGCGGATGATGGCAGGGGAGTGCAGCAGGCCCAGGGTCAGTTCCTGGGCGAGTTCGGCATCGATGTTGTAGGCGATGCGTGACGCCGGGTTGTGGCTGATTTCAATCAGTGAGCGTATTTCACGGTTGATGGATGCGTCTTCACTGGCATAATCAATGCCGATTTGGATCAGGCTGAGCAGGGTTCCCAAGACGAAACCGACCAGCACAGTCAATCTGGCTTGTTTATAAGACAAGCGGTGGGCGAACTTGATATCCATCGAGTGTTGAACCACTTAGCGTTTCCCTTCGCCCGGCAAGCATAGCTGAACATCCACACGCTTTGGCTCGCCCGGCATGAATCGTTTTTTTGATGCAGCCCATGCAGTGTGCCGCAGGGTTGCCAATACGCCATCTTTTGCAAGAAGTTGCCAGAGGAATAGCTGTGGATTCTCGATTGAATGCCTTTCTTGAGCGCGCCGATGCGGTGCTGGCTCGCCTGGAACCGTTGTTACCCGCCCCGCGCCAAGCGATCGACTGGAGCCAATGCCTGGCCGCCCGTTGGCAGCGCGAAGGCCGCAGTGGCTTCCTGTTGCCGCTGGAAGTCAGCCTGGACATGCGCCTGTCGGACCTGATCGGTGTCGATAAACAACGCGGGCAACTGGCGCGCAACACCCAACAGTTCCTCGACGGTTTGCCCGCCAACCATGCGCTGTTATGGGGTTCGCGTGGCACCGGCAAGTCTTCCATGGTTCGTGCCTTGCTTGCCCAGCACGCCAAGGCGGGCTTGCGCTTGATCGAGATCGAGCGTGACCACCTGGCGGATCTGCCGCGGGTAGTCGAGCAACTGCTCAAGCTCCCCCAACGCTTTATTCTGTTTTGCGATGACCTGTCGTTTGAGGCCGGCGAAGGCGACTATCGCGTGCTCAAGAGCGTGCTCGATGGCTCCCTGGAACAGGCGCCGGAAAACGTGCTGCTGTATGCCACGTCCAACCGTCGCCACCTAGTGCCGGAAAACCAGAGCGACAATGACAACTGGAAGCGCGTGGATGGCGAATTGCACCCGAGCGAAGCGGTTGAAGACAAGATTGCCTTGTCGGATCGTTTTGGCCTGTGGCTGTCGTTCTACCCGTTTAGCCAGGAGCATTTCCTGGATGTGGTGGAGCACTGGATCGGCGAGTTGGCCAGCAAGGCCGGCTTGCAGTGGCAGCGCGATGAGCAGCTTGATGTCCTCGCGGTGCGTTGGGCCACTGGGCGGGGCAACCGCAATGGCCGGTGTGCCTATCAATTCGCCCGTTACTGGGTGGGTCTTAAATTGTTGGAACGTCAACCATGATCGATTTACAACAGGCCGGCAGCGGCCTTGATGGCTATGCCATGCTGTGCGCGCAACTGGAGTCGCTGTTGGCTGATGAGCGCGATTTTATTGCCAACAGTGCGCAGTTTTCCGCGTTCCTGTTCAACCAGTTGGATGACTTGAACTGGGCGGGCTTTTACCTCAATCGCAATGAAGAATTGGTGCTTGGGCCCTTTCAGGGGCAGATCGCCTGTGTGCGCATTCCGTTTGGTCGTGGTGTGTGTGGTGCGGCTGCGGCTTCACAGCAAACCCAGCGCGTGGAGGATGTGCACGCGTTCCCAGGCCATATCGCCTGTGACAGCGCTTCGAACAGTGAATTGGTAGTGCCCTTGGTCAAGGACGGTCGCCTGATTGGCGTTCTTGACCTCGACAGCCCATTGCTGGCCCGGTTCACCCCTCAGGACCAGGTGGGCATTGAGCGGCTGGCGGAGATTTTCCTGCGGTTGACCGACTGCTGAAGCGGCTGGTGCTAAGGCAGGTTGGGGTAGGGGCGCGTTTGCTCACTCCTGCCCCTACCGGCCCTGGCGATTATTGGCTTTGCAGCTCATCCAGTTGAACCTGCAGCATCTTTTCCAGTGCCTGCATGAGTTGTTCCAGGGCCTTGATACCGCTTTCGATCACGGCCCACTCCTCATTGCGAGAACAGCTTTGCTCCAAGGCTTCGCATTGCCCCGCCAATGAATGGGCTTGCACGATACGGGCTGCGCCCTTGATCTTGTGGGCTTGCTCAATAATTTCCGAGAGTGGCGCGTGTCGATCCAGCAGTTCGCTAAGGATCTGGCGGTCTTGATGGCTGCTGCTCAGTAGTTCCTCCAGCAGGCGTCTACTCAAATGGGGGTCACCTCCGGTCAACGCTTCCAGGCATTCGAGGTCCAGTCGTTGGTGCACGGCTTTAGGGACAATGTGTGCCAGTTGGCGCTCCAATACGGTGAGGCTGATGGGCTTGAACAGACAGTCATCCATGCCGGCCTGCACGCACCGTTGTCTTTCTTCTGGCTGGGCATTGGCGGTAAAGCCCAGTACCACGCAGGGCACCAATTGTTCGCGCTGCTCATACTCACGGATTGAGCGACTCAGTTCATAGCCATTCATGATGGGCATGTTGCAGTCGGCAATCACCAGGTCGAAATGCTCTTTACGCCAGGCCTGGAACCCCGCCGCACCGTGCTCGGCAGCGGTGAATTTATGCCCCAGGTAGCCCAGTTGCTGGCACATCAGCAGGCGGTTCGCCGGGTGGTCGTCTACCACCAGTACGTTAAGCACCAGTGCGGTGGCCGGCGTTTGCGGCGTGTGTTCACCCTCCGCCTGGATCGCTTGCAGGCGAGGCATGCTGAGGTTGACGTGCACCTGGGTGCCTACCATGGGCACGCTGCTCAGGCTCAATTGGCCGCCCATCATCGCGCACAGGCTGCGGCAGATCACCAGCCCCAGGCCCGCGCCACTGCGGGCCAGTTGCCCGGAGTTGTCCGCTTGGGCAAAGGGTTCGAACAGGCGCAGTTGGTCTTCCCGGCTGATGCCGATGCCGGTGTCTTCCACCACCAGTCTCAGCTCGATCTGCTCCGGGGCCTGGGTAGGCTGCAGCTCAACCTTGATCTTGACCTGCCCCTGTTCGGTGAACTTGATCGCGTTGCTGACAAGGTTCGATAGCACCTGCTTGAAGCGCAGTGGGTCTATCAGCACCTCGATATCGTTCAGATCGGGTTTGAACTCCAGCAGCAGGCTGAGGGTTTTCTGCCGTGCCAGCCCGTCGAAGACGCGCACCACTGATTCAATCACCTCCCGCAGGTTGACGCGCTCCGGCGCCAGGCTGAGGCGGCCGGACTCGATACGCGCGATGTCGAGAATGTCACCGATCAGCTCCAGCAGGTCTCTGGCCGAGTTGTACGCCACCTCGATCGCTGGACGGTCAAGGTGCCCTTGGTCGGCGCGCTTGAGCGTCAGTTCGAGCATGCCGATCACGGCGTTCATCGGGGTGCGAATCTCGTGGCTCATGGTGGCCAGGAACGTGCTCTTGGCGCGGTTGGCCTCGTCGGCACGCTCCTTGGCGGCGCGTAGTTCATCGAATAGCTGGCGTCGGTCACTGATATCGATCCAGCCACCGATGATGCCTTGGACTTCACCCGTGGAGTCGCGGTAGGGCAGGATCCAATGGTAGATGGTCAGTTTCCTGTCGTGGATATGCAGGCTGCGATCGAGGATCAGCGGGTTGCCCTCGGCGACTACGCGCAGGTAGTCAGCATGATACTGGGCTGCTTCCGACGCCAGGGCCATGGTCATCTGGGTCACGCTTTTGCCGATCACCTCTTCGCGCTTGACATCGAACACCTGCAGGTAGCTGTCGTTACAGGTCTGCAACAGCCCATTGCGGTCGCGCACGTAGATCGGATGCGGCGTCTCATTGACCAGTGCGCGCATGAACTCGAACTGATCGTTGAGGGCGCGTTCGGCCATTTTTCGATGCTTGATCTGGCGACGCATGTAGGCATTCCAGGCCAGGGAAATCAATAGCAACAGCCCGGTGCCGATGATGATGCGCGCGATCAATTGATGGTAGTTACGCCAGTAGCTGTCGGACGCGGCGGTATAGCCACGCCAGCGGCTGTTGATCACACCCATTTCATCCGGGGCAATGCTGAGCAGGGCCTTGTCGAGGATAGAGCTCAACTCCGTGGCTTGACGCGAGGTGGCCAGGGTGAAGGTCGCAGGGGTCGTGCCGATGCTGGCACTGATTTGCAGGCGGTCCTGGAAAACCTGGGAAGACAGGAAGTAGTTGGCGATCACCAGGGTATTCACGGCCCCGTCCACTTGTCCCTGTGCGAGCAACTCAGATGCTCTGAATGTATCACTGGTTTCCACCAGGTGAATCTCAGGAAAGTCCTTGCCCAAAGTTGCGGCCAAGGGGTTGCCCTGGGTTATAGCCAGACGCTTTCCTGCCATTTGCTCCATGTTCGTGGGCGCCCCTGGCTCTTTGCGCGTCAGCAGCACATAGGAGTTTTCCAGGTAAGGACGGCTGAAATTAAGCTGTGAGTCTCGTTCGTTGCTTGGAACGATGGCCCCGATCATATCGATTTTCTGAGCCGCGACCTGATCGATCATCGCGTTGACGTCGCGCCCGCGCTGCACCGAAAAACGCAGGCCGGTGCGCAGGCGAATCAACTCCAGCAGATCGGCGGTGATCCCGCGAAAATTACCGTCCGCATCGAAGAACGTCAGGGGCGCGAAGGTTTCGTTGACGATCACCGTGACCACCGGGTGATCTTTGAGCCAACGCTCTTCGCGCTGGGTCAGTTGCAGTTTCTGGTCGGTCAGCAGGATGTCGCTGCCGGCGCTCCAGCGCTTGGCAATGCTGTCCCTTTCGTTGATGGGCACCGAGGCCAGGGCTGAATCGACAATGCTGAGGAGCATCCGGTTGTCCTGGCGTGTGGCAAAACTGAAACCATAAGCTTCATGCTTGCCGAAGTTGGCCATGCGAATGTTTTTGAGATAGCCCTTGTTGATCATGTAATGGGTGGAAATGGTGTCACCGAGAAACACATCCGCCTGGTCGAAGGCCACTGCATTCAAGGCATTTTGATAAGACGGGTAGGCGCGGATGATCGCCTTGGGGTACAGCTTTTCCACCTCATTGAGCGGCAGGTAGTGATAGACAAGGCTCAGGCGCAGCCCGTCGAGGCCTTCGCTGAGGCTGCGGGTTTCTCCCTCGCGCGTGACCAGCACCGGCTGGTCCACGGCATAGGGTTCGGAGAGGATAAGGTTCGGCGTTGCAGCTTCAAACCCGTTGGAGGAGCCCAGCAGGTCAATTTCCCCGGCTTCCAGGGCACGAATGGCCGCCGCTCGGGAGGGGTAGCGCATCACAGTGATGGGCAGGGAGAGTGCCTTGGCCAGCAGTCCTGCATAGTCGGCGGTAAGGCCTTCGTAATCATGGCCGCTGGAAGTGAGGTCGAAGGGCGGGTAGTCGGGCGTGGATGTCCCCAGCGTTAGTTCACGTTTGTTCTGCAGCCACTGGCGCTGGGCCTTGTCAAAATGAGTGTCCAGTTGAACAGCTCCCGCGCGACTCAAGAGGGTGAAGCGTTCCGGGCTGGTTTGGTGCTCAGCGAGCACAGTCGTGCTGAAGTACAAACCGGCACTTAGTATTATTAGATAGTCCTTTATACGCCTGGGCATCCGCTTTCTCACACTAGCGCGTTTCGTTTTGCCATCTCGATGAGGTCAACCAAGGATTTGGCTTGAAGTTTTTGCATGAGTCTCTTTTTATAAGTGCTGACGGTCTTGTTACTTAAGAACATGCCTTTGGCGATTTCCTTGTTAGTGCGGCCCTGTGCAAACAGTTGCAGGACCATCAGTTCCCGGTCGTTGACGGTCTTGAACAGCTCCAGCTCTTGAGCATCCATGCCTTCGGTTCCGGGGCCATTCAAGGCCTGGCTGGGGAAGTAGTTGTAGCCGGACAGCACCGCGCGAATGGCACTCAGCAACTCGCTCAGGTCACCCTCCTTGCACACGTAGCCTTCCGCCCCCGAGCGCATGCAGCGCGTGGCAAACAGCGTGGGGCATTGGGCCGTGAGCACCAGGGTTTTCATGGAGGTGTTCATGGCGTTGAACCGGCAGAGCACCTCAAGGCCATCAAGTTTCGGGATGCTGATGTCGAGAATCACCAGGTCTGGAAGGCATTCACGGACCATCTGTATGGCATCGCACCCGTTATCTGTTTCGCCGACGACTTTGTAACCTTCGTGCTCCAGCAACATTCGAATGGCAAGCCGGATAACGGGGTGGTCATCGATAATAAAAACTGTGTTCATAGTCACTTTCCATGCAGGTGCAGATAAAGCGGGCACATTAGCTCAGAAGGTGAGTGCGCAGTATGAAGCTCGCACGGAGTAGATGCAGAACAGGAAAGTTCCTACATTTAAAAAGGTATCGGCCTACAAGTTGTTAGGTAATCGTGACAGCGCATGTGAGCGTTTTGAGGATGAGCCAGACAAGAAAGGAGGCTTGGAGATTTACGGCGGACCCCGAATCGTTTTTCGTTGTAGGGGATGTTTAAAATCCTACAGGAGCGGGTTAAAAGTTGAGCGGACTAATCGCTCAAGTTCATCTTTGTTCAAAGGTTTTGATAAGTAGCCAAGGAGGGGCAGACTTCGTTGTGCGGCTTGTATCGTCAGGTTAACCAATTCCGAGGTGGGTAAACCGCTTAACAAGATAGCGCTGGTGATGAAGCGCCGGCGGCTGGCGATTTCCACCAATTCAAGCCCGGGCAGGTCGGGCAGGCATTGGTCGCATAACATCAGGTCGAAAGGGTGTTCGGACTGACTCATCACGCGTATGGCTTGCTCGGCGTTTTCCACCGGGGTCAGTTGATCGAAGCCGAAGCTTCTGAGCAGGCACTGGGTGGCCATGAGTTGAAAGGGGTGATCCTCCACCAAAACAATACGAAGAGAATAGCTGGGCATAAAGAGCACACAGTAAGGCAAGCGTCGATGGGGGCAGTAGGAATTACTCGGCGGGTCCGTTGGGGGCGCGCGTGATTATTCTTCGTGCGCCTGTACGAATTCGATCAGGCCGCTCTGTTCCCATCGTAGGGCAATTCGCTTCAGGGAACAGGCAGCTGGATGGAGTCGTTATTGAGGGCTGGAGCGCCCAGTCATTTCCCGTGCCATTTCGGTGGCGTAGCTGTCGGTCATACCGGCGATGAAGTCGATCATGCGCAGGAAAGAGGCGTGCAGCGGCCAGGCGGGGTCCGGCGCGCTATTGCCCAGCAAATCGAGAATGCGCCGGTTCTTGAACGACGGCGTGCGCCCGCCATGTTGCTCCAGGGCCGCGCCGCAAAAGGCATTCAGCAGAATTTCCAGGGTGGTGTAGGCCCCGATCTCATGCAATGTCTTGCGCTTGTCCTGGAAGATCTTCTTGCGCGCCATGTCCTTGGCATCCAGCACGCAGCGCTTTGCCGGGCCGTGCATGTGCTCCACCAAGTCACCGGGCAGCGTGCCGGCCAACAGGGCGTCCTGCTGTTCGACAAACGCCTGCGCCGCCGCATTGGTCAGGTGCTCGATGGCTTTGCCGCGCAGGATCGCCAGCTTGCGGCGACGTGAGTCCATTGGGCCCAGTTGGCGATAGGTTTGCGGCAGGTCATCGCCGACCAGGTTCAGCAGCAGCGACTCGACTTCGGCGTACTGCAGAAGCTCCATTTCCAGGCCGTCTTCCAAGTCGATCAGCGCATAGCAGATATCGTCGGCGGCCTCCATCAGGTAGACGAGCGGGTGACGTGCCCAGCGTTGCTCCTCCAACTGGGGCAGGCCAAGCTTGTGGGCGATCTGCTCAAGAATCGGCAGCTCGCTCTGATAACAGCCGAACTTGTGTTTCTTGTAGCCCAGCGAGTCGGCGTGGCGGGCGGTCCAGGGGTATTTGAGGTAAGTGCCCAACGTGGCGTAGGTCAGCCGCGTGCCGCCGTCGAACTGATGGTATTCAAGTTGGGTGAGTACCCGAAAGCCCTGGGCATTGCCTTCGAAGTTCAGGAAGTCATTGCGTTCCGCGCCGCTCATGTCATCCAGCCAGCCGCGCCCGGCGGCCTGTTGGAACCAGTGGCGAATGGCGTCTTCGCCAGAATGCCCGAATGGCGGGTTGCCGATGTCATGGGCCAGGCAGGCCGATTGCACCACCATGCCCAGGTCGCTCGGGTCGCACCAGTCGGGCAGGGCGCTGCGCAGGGTTTCGCCCACGCGCATGCCGAGTGAACGCCCCACGCAGCTGACTTCCAGGGAGTGGGTCAAGCGTGTATGGATATGGTCGTTACTCGAAACCGGATGCACTTGGGTCTTGCGGCCCAGGCGCCGGAACGCGCCGGAGAAAATAATGCGGTCGTGATCTTTGTGGAAGGGGCTGCGGCCCAGTTCTTCAGGGCTGTGCAGGGGTTTTCCAAGACGTTCGCGGGTCAGCAGGGTGGGCCAATCCAAGGCGCAGGTTCTCCGTAACGTGAATGACAGTTCCAGCTTCCCGCTTCGGCTTTTGTGATGCAAGCGAATCCAGCGGTAAGCCGAGTCGATATCAATTAACAGCCAGCGCAAAAAACCGCAATGACCAGCACGTGTCTGGTCATTGCGGTCATCGGCTCACGCGTATCAGCTTTTGCGCGAAGAGCTCTGCATGGCCAACTTGATCAGCGGGATCAACCCGGCACCCAGCCGCACCAGGCGCGTGACGCTGCTGATGCTGCCGCCCTTGGCGCCTTTGCCGGTAAAGAAGCCCATCAGCGTGACCGCCGCCACGCCCCACAACGGCGCGTGCTTGATGCCCAGGCTGTCCTGCCAGTTGTGGCGCATGTTGCGCATTCTGTGCAGGGGCGCCATGAGTTGTTGGGACTCATGCCGGATTTCCTGGCGGTGCATTTCCATGCGCAGGCGGATCAAGGCTTTGCGCATTTCCCGGCGTGACGTGTTTTGCGGGATCTCAGTCATGCTCATGGCAGCAGGCGCTCCCGGTCATTGGCCAGTTCTTCGAGCGTGGCGTGGAAGGGCGTGGACTCATCGAACACCGCCGCCTTCAAGCGCACACCGCAGAACGCAGCGGCCAGGCTATAGAACACGCACAGGCAGATGATACCGGTGAGGCGATAGCCTGTGTCCCACACCAGGATCATCACCAGGGTCGACAACCCCACCAGCAACAGCAGGGCAAACACCAATGCCAGGCCGGCAAACAGCAACAGGCTCACGGTACGGGCCTTTTGCTCTTGTAATTCAATACCAAACAACTCGACGTGACTGTGCAGCAAGCCCAGCACAGCTGCGCCCAGGCGTCGGGAGGTCGAACCGCTTGCTGAGGAATGTGCGCTCGAAGATGAGCTGGATTCGCCGATAGACATGGTTAGCGCCTTGTAGCCAGCAGACCGATCAAAAAGCCTACGCCGGCAGCAATGCCGACCGACTGCCATGGGTTGGCTTGCACGTAGTCTTCGGTGGCAGTGATCGCCGCCTGGCCGCGCTCGCGCAGTGAGTCCTCAGTCAGTTGCAAGGTCTCGCGGGCCTTGAGCAGGCTCTCGTGGATCTTGGTGCGCAGCTCGTCAGCCTGGTCACCGGCCAGCACGGCGGTGTCGTCCAGCAACTTTTCGGTATCGCTGACCAGGGTTTGAAAATCCTCCATCAGTATCTCTTGAGCAGTCTTTGCTGTTTTACCGGCCATGGTTGTCTCCGTGGGTAGCTGATCTGTACGTGTGGTTTCGAGTCGCGGCGTTGGCTGAAGGTTCAGTGCAATTGTGTGGTACAGCTTTTGCTTTGCCTTGGTGCGCAGGCTTTAGGGCCTGCGCTGAATCCGGGCGGTCGAGGTAAACACCTTGAAAAACCTTACCCTAAATCACTCAACTTCGCGGAAAAACCCTATCGGCAACGGCCTGTTGTGTTGAACGCTGCGCTAAAGCGGTTCACGCCCTCTGAAGAGGGGCGAAGCCGGCGGTGCCAATTTAGTGCGCGAAACTCTGGCTTGAACCGCTTTAGTGCTTTTTGCCTTGATGCAGGCCTGCCAACCTCCATGGAAAACTTGCAAAGCGCAGTGGACACCCTTGTCCACAGTTCCAACACCCTGTTCATCCTGATTGGCGCGGTCATGGTACTGGCCATGCACGCCGGCTTTGCCTTCCTTGAAGTTGGCACGGTACGCCAGAAGAACCAGGTCAACGCCTTGTCGAAAATCCTCAGTGATTTTGCGATTTCAACGCTGGCCTATTTCTTTATAGGCTATTGGATCTCCTACGGTGTGAGCTTCCTGCAACCGGCCGCCGTCATCAGCGCCGATCATGGTTACGGCCTGGTAAAGTTTTTCTTCCTGCTGACGTTTGCCGCGGCGATTCCGGCGATCATTTCCGGCGGGATTGCCGAGCGTGCGAAGTTTGCGCCGCAGTTGTGTGCCACCGCGCTGATCGTGGCGTTTATTTACCCGTTCTTCGAAGGCCTGGTGTGGAACGGCAACTTTGGCTTGCAAGCCTGGCTGCTCGTAACCTTTGGCGCCAGCTTCCACGACTTTGCCGGCTCCGTGGTGGTGCACGCCATGGGCGGCTGGCTGGCGCTGGCGGCGGTGTTGCTGCTGGGCCCGCGCAATGGGCGCTATCGCGAAGGGCGCCTGGTGGCGTTTGCGCCGTCGAGCATTCCTTTCCTGGCGCTGGGCTCGTGGATTCTGATCGTGGGCTGGTTCGGCTTTAACGTGATGAGCGCGCAAACCCTCAATGGCGTCAGTGGCCTGGTGGCCGTCAATTCGCTGATGGCCATGGTCGGTGGCACCGTGGCTGCCCTTGTGATTGGCCGTAACGATCCCGGTTTTCTGCACAATGGTCCCCTGGCCGGGTTGGTGGCGATCTGCGCCGGCTCCGACCTGATGCACCCGGTGGGCGCGTTGGTCACGGGCGTGGTGGCTGGCGGCTTGTTCGTGTGGTGTTTTATCGCTGCCCAATCGCGCTGGAAGATCGATGACGTGCTGGGCGTGTGGCCGTTGCATGGTTTGTGTGGTGTGTGGGGCGGCATTGCCTGCGGCATCTTCGGGCAGACCGCCCTGGGTGGGCTGGGCGGTGTGAGCCTGATCAGCCAGTTGATCGGCACCGGGCTGGGCGTGGTCGTGGCGTTTGGCGGCGGCTTGCTGGTGTACGGCGTGATCAAACGCGTGCAAGGGCTGCGCTTGACCCAGGAGCAGGAGTATTACGGCGCGGACCTGTCGATCCACAAGATCGGCGCGGTCAGTCAGGATTGATCGGCGCTTCTTCATCTGTATGTGGCGGCGGGTAAAAACCGTGTAGCAGGCGGTAGCGGTTGTGCCGTACCTCATCCACCCGTGCCTGCACCTGTTGGTCCGGCAGGCCCAGCAGGATCAGGGCATGGGCGGCGAGCATCAGGCTCGACTCCAGCAACTCGGGCACCACTTCGCTGGCGCCCGCGGCCTTGAGCTCAGCCAACTGGCTGTCATCGCGGGTGCGCACCAGGATCGGCACGTTGGGGTTGATCTGCCGCGCCTCCTTGAGCACCACCAGGGCGACATCGCTGTTGTCCACCGCGATCACCACCAACCGCGCCCGCTCCAGGCCGACGGCGCTGAGCAAGGCGCCACGGCGGCAGTCGCCGTAATGCACGCTGCTGTCCTCGGTGGCGGCTTCCTGCACCCGTTCGGGGTCATCATCCAGGGCGATAAACGCCTGTTGTTCGCGGCGCATAAAGCGCCCAATGGACTGGCCTACGCGGCCATAGCCGCAAATCACTACGTGCCCGTGCAGTTGGGCATTGAGCGCGGTGATCTGCTCCAGTTGCACTTGCTGGTTGGGCTTGCGGTGCAGGCGCAGGGCAACGGCCGGTGCCGCACGCAACAGCAGCGGTGTCAGCAGCATCGAGCAGAAGGTGGCGGCCAATAGCAAGCCGTTGAACTCATCGGGAATCAACCGGCTCTGCTGCATCTGCGCCATCAGCGCAAAACAGAACTCGCCGCCCTGGGCCAGTGCCAGGCCGCTGCGCCAGGCCGTTTCGGTGTCGCTGTTACGCCATTTGACCAGCGCCGCGACCACCATGCCTTTGACCAGCATCAACGCGAGCGTCAGGCCGAGGATCAACAGGCTGTGGCTGACGAACAACTGCAGGTCGATAAGCATGCCGATGCTGACAAAAAACAGCCCCAGCAGAATGTCGCGAAACGGGCGGATATCCGCTTCGATCTGGTGCCGGTAATGACTCTCGCCCAGCAACATGCCGGCCAGGAACGCGCCGAGGGCAGGGGACAGCCCCAGCAGGTGGGTGAGCCAGGCGGTGAGCAAGACAATCACCAGCGCCAGCAGCACAAACAGCTCCGCCGAATGCGACGCGGCGACTTCACGAAACAGGCGCGGCAGCAACCAGCGGCTGGCGAACAACAGGCCCACGAACAGCACCACGGTCTTGCCCAGGGTCAGCGGCAGCGCCCAGTACCAGGCTTGGTCACTGCTGCCGGCAAACACCGGCACCAATGTCAGCAGCAACACCGCCACGACGTCCTGAAACAGCAACACGCCTATCGCGTTCTGGCCATGACTGCTGAAGATCTCACCGAGGCTGGTCAACTCTTTGCTGACAATGGCCGTGGACGATAACGCCAGCCCTGCGCCCAGCAGCAGCGCGATGCCGGGTGCGAGGCCAAAGCCCATCAGTAATGCGCCCAGCAATGCCCCACACCCCAGCACTTGCAGGCTGCCCAGGCCAAATACCACGCTGCGCAGCGCCAACATTTTCGACAGGGAAAACTCCAGCCCCAGGGAAAACAGCAGGAACACCACGCCCATCTCGGCGAGGTCCGGCAGGTCTTCGTTGTCATTGACCCAATCCAACGCGGTGGGCCCCACTGCCAGGCCAACGCACAGGTAGCCCAGCACAGGGGGCAGTTGCAGCCGGCGAAACAGCGCAATCACCACCAGGGATGAGGCCAGGATAATCAGCAGGTTGGCGAACACAGGCATCTCCGTTGCAGGGTGAGCGGCAAAAAAGCCGCGAGAATCGCTGAATCAGTTATAGGCCATGGTGATCTGGGTCAGGCTTTTTGCACCGTAGGAGCGAGCTTGCTCGCGAAAAACGTCAACGCTAGCGCGCAGGTTCCTGAATGAGCGCGGCGCACGGGAGCTTTTCGCGAGCAAGCTCGCTCCTACAAGGGGCTTGTTGGGCTTAGAATGGACGTTCGTTTTGTGACCTGAGTCCTTTGATCATGCTTCCTGAATGCCAGCTGTTCGGCACCCTGGGTTGCCATCTGTGTGAGATCGCCGAAGCCGAAATCATGCCGCTCGTCGAACACGGGCTGTTGGTGGAGTTGGTGGATATCACCGATCCCCAGGACCTGACAGATGTCTACGGCCTGCGTATTCCGGTGCTTCGCCGCATGGACACCGGGGCGGAACTGGACTGGCCGTTCGACACCGATCAGGTGGTTGCCTTCCTGCGCTGAGATTTATGCGATGGCGGCTTTCCAAATATTAAGTTACTGTATATTCGTACAGCGATTGAATAGAGGGAACGCCCGTGGTGAATGTTGAACAACTTAAAAGCAGCGTCAATCGCATGTCCGCCGATGTGGTACGCGACGCGGTGAACGAGCTGCGCCTCGATGGCCTGGTTACGGAAGGCAAGACGCCGTTTAACAAAGTGCATTTCAACACCTGCTTTGCGGAAATCGAGGCGCTGTTCCAGCGCGCCGGTTATCACAAGCAGCTGGATGTGGTGGGTTATCAGGGCTTGCTCTACGCGCTGTATGACCCGGGCCGTTGGGAAGCAGTGGACGTGCTGCGCTGGCTCAAGGAATTCACCGAGGCGGCGAGCGCCTCGCCGGTGCTGCGGGCTCAACTGGCCAAGGCCTGAGATAGGCCCTAGGCAATCGCGCGCCATGGGCGATAATGCTCGCCTGTTTCCAGGCTTTGAGCGTCGGCATGTCTACTTGCGTTTTTTCTCCCTCCCAGCACCAAGCCAGCACCCTGTACTTGCCGCCGGGCTCCTGGGGGACGGTGCTCGACTGCTTGTGCGCACACTTCCCGGCCATTGGCCGTGAACAGTGGCTGGACCGCATTGCCCGAGGCCGGGTGCTGGATGTCAACGGTAGCCCGATCAGCCTGGGCCTGGGCTACAAGGAAGGCCTGTGCATCTATTACTTTCGCGAAGTGCTCAACGAGAAAGTGATTCCGGTGCAGGAAAGCATCCTGTACGCCGATGAGCATCTGGTGGTGGCGGACAAACCGCATTTCCTGCCAGTGACACCCGCTGGCGAGTACGTCGAGCACACTTTGTTGCGCCGCTTGATCCGGCGCCTGGACAACCCCGCTCTGGTGCCTCTGCACCGTATCGACCGGCATACGGCGGGGTTGGTGCTGTTCTCCGCCAACCCGCATAGCCGTTCGGCCTATCAGCAATTGTTTCCCACGCGACGTATCGACAAATTCTACGAAGCCATCGCCCCGGCCTTGCCGCATCTCAGCTTCCCGTTGGTGCACAAAAGCCGCTTGGTGGATGGCGAACCTTTCTTTCGCATGCAGGAAGGGCCGGGCGCTAGCAACACTGAGACGGCGGTAGAGGTGCGCGAGAAAAATGGCGATCTATGGCGCTACGGCCTGTTCCCGGTGACCGGCAAGAAGCACCAGCTGCGCGTGCACATGACGGCGCTGGGAGCGAGCATCTGCAATGACCCGTTCTACCCCGAAGTGATCAAGGACGCCGAGGATGATTACGCAAGGCCACTCAAGCTGTTGGCCCAAGGCGTGCGTTTTATCGACCCGGTGAGCGGCCAGGAGCGCAGCTTCCGCAGCCAGATCACCTTGGACTGGTAAACCCCAGGAACAACAAGGCCCGCGCTAGGCGGGCCTTGTGTGCGAGCGTTAAGACTTACAGGTCTTTAACAGTGCGAACCTGATCTTTGTTGATTCGGGTGTGCTTGCCGTCCAGCTGTTCGAATTCGTAGAAGCCCGAATCTTCATCGTATTTCGGGGTGTCGACGGCCTGGATTTCGCGACCGTCATTCAGGGTGATCACTGTTGGCGAAGCGCAACCGGCGAGGGTGGCGAGGCCCAGTGCAAGCATGAGAGCGGCGATGGTCCGTTGAGTCATGAGTTTGTCTCCGAG